>NZ_JBIXJN010000009.1:0-290444 GCF_052871115.1 Rhizobium sp. LARHSG275
GTTCGGACGATACCTTGCCTTGCATACGGGACCTGCTCCCCACTATCTGTTCAGGACAAACGCGAAGGACGGGCGGACCAGGCTCATCCCCGGTTCACGCCAAGGGGGTTACGGTCCCGCCCGTCCGTCCCCTGGGGGATGGCCATCCCCCAGGGGTCGCACCCATCATCAACGGATGCAGTTTGAACATGCAAGGGGGCCGCACGGCAATCACGCTCCCACTTACCTATCCGCCGCGACGGCAACGCCATGTGTCCCAGCGCGCGCATCGGCATTGTAGGAAAGATCGGATTCGCGGCCCCCTCATCCGCCCTACGGGCACCTTCTCCCCGCTGGGGAGAAGAGGGAATCGAGACGTTGCGGCATGTCCCTTCGCCCTGTTTGCAACGGTTCGAAGACGGCTCGAGAAACGTGATTCGACCCAGGCGAAGGTGGCGATGCCGGTTCAACGGTACCGCATTGTCCTCGGCCCCAAGCCGAGTAAAGACCAAGCCTTGCCAGCAAAAGAAGAGGCCGGGACATGCCCGGCCTTCCTCTCAATCTTTTTCAAAGTTGCTTAGTTCAGCCGCGTCTTGACCTGGCCGACGGCATTGCCGAAGAGCTCGGACTGAACCTTGACGTCGGCCCGCTTGGCAAGCACGGTTTCTGCGGCCGCGATGGCAAGATCGACGGCGGCGGAACGCACCGCCTTCATTGCCTCGACCTCGGCCTGCTTGATCTTCTGCTCGGACAGCGCCGTGCGGTTGGCGACGAATTCTTCCGTCTTCTTCTTCGCTTCGGCAGTCAGCATCTCGGCTTCGCGTTCGGCGGCGGCAACGATGTGGGCCGCTTCGGCTTCAGCTTCCTTGCGCTTGCGCTGGTATTCGGCGAGCAGGTGCTGGGCCTCTTCGCGCAGACGCTTGGCTTCGGCCAATTCGTTGCGAATCTGGTCGGCGCGGTCGTCGAGCGACCGTGCCATCATGCCCGGAACCTTCAGGTAAACGACCAGCGCCAGGAAGAGGACGAGGCCGACAAAGGCGAAGAAAGTCGCATCAAAGGCAAATTCCATCGATCAAGCCTCCTTCTTGGCAGCCGCGACGGCGGCGGCGACATCGGCCTTGGCGACGGTGCCGCCGATCAGCTGATCGACGACGGCAGCCGCGGTTTCCTCGGCAATAGTGCCGACGTCAGCGAAGGCCTTGGCCTTGATCTCGCCGATGCGGAGCTCGGCAGCCTTGATCTTTTCCGACAGGCTTGCCTCGACAGCGCGGCGTTCCCCTTCGGCCTTGGCCTTGGCGGCGTCGCGTGCGGCGGAGCCGATCGCGTTGGATTTGGCGCGGGCAGCGGCCAGTTCACCCTCATAGGTCTGGACGGCGGCGTCGGCTTCGGCCTTCAGGCGGCCTGCCTCTTCCAGATCCTGGGAAATGCGCGTGTGACGCTGATCGAGGATCGCCCCGATGCGCGGCGCGATGACCTTTTGCATCAGCAAATAGAAGACGCCGAATGTGATCACCAGCCAGAGCAGCTGGGACGCGTAGGTCGTCGAATCGAAAGGCGGGAACGGGCCGCGGACGTGTCCGCCTTCGGCAACACCAGTCTCGGTATGGACCTCGCCTGCGGCCGGAGCGGCATGCGCATCCGTACCCGTCGCTGCCGCCGGTGCTTCCTCAGCGTAAGCCGGGGTCACAAAAAACATGCTCACCTCCAGGTGGACTGCAAATGCAAAGGATCACGGCTTGCGATCGCAGGCCGTGATCCATCTATTCGCCGATATCAGACGGCGAAGAGGAGGAGGAGAGCGACGAGCAGCGAGAAGATGCCCAGAGCTTCCGTAACGGCGAAGCCGAATACCAGACGGCCGAACTGGCTGTCAGCGGCAGACGGATTGCGCAGAGCGCCGGAGAGGTAGCTGCCGAAAATATTGCCGAGGCCGAGAGCCGTACCGGCCATACCAAAGCAAGCCAGGCCTGCACCGATGTACTTTGCTGCTTCCGCTTCCATGTTGAACTCCTTTGAAATGGTTGTTGCGGCAAATGACTGACGCCCTTTGACGTCGATGTCGTTATCCTTAGTGCCCGCCCGGATGGATTGCATCGTTGAGGTACATGCAAGTCAGCACCGCAAAGACATAAGCCTGAAGGAAGGCGACGAGGAACTCGAGACCGGTCAGGGCGACGGTCATGATGAGGGGAAGAACGGCGCCGCCGACACCGAGAGCACCCAAGGTTCCGAGCGAGGCGACGAAGCCTGCGAACACTTTGAGCGTGATGTGACCGGCGAGCATGTTGGCGAAAAGACGAACCGAGAGCGAAATCGGACGGGAGAGGAAAGAGATGATTTCGATCGTGACGACCAGCGGCAACAGAATGCCCGGTACGCCCGAGGGCACGAAGACATTCAGAAACTTGAAGCCGTGCTTATAGAAACCGTAGACGAGAACCGTACCGATAACCAAAATCGCGAGAGCGAAGGTGACGATGATCTGGCTGGTGACAGTGAAGAAATACGGGAACATGCCGAGCAGGTTCGCCGTCAGGACGAACATGAAGAGCGAGAAGACCAGCGGGAAGAACTTCATTCCCTGCTTGCCAGCGCCTTCCTTCAGCATGTTCGCGATGAATTCATAGGACATTTCCGCGACCGACTGCGAACGGCCCGGCACGGTGGCGCGGTTCGACGTCGCGAAATAGAGGAAGCCTGCGGCAGCGGCAGCCGAAACGGCCATGAAGAGCGATGCATTGGTGAACGAAAAATCAATTCCGCCGATTTCGATCGGCACAATCTTCTGGATCAGGAACTGATGAGTCGGATCGTTAGACACCGCTTGTTCTCTCTCTTTGGCCCGCAGGACGCGGGGTCATTGCACTGGACCGGAACCGGTCCTTATTTCTTGTCGTCATCCAGAGGATGGGCCACCACCCCCGCAGAACGCAGCACGTTCAGAACGCCGGCACAGAATCCGAGAAGCAGAAGAACAATCATCCCCCAAGGCGCCGTGCCAACAAAACGGTCGAGAACATAGCCAAGAAAAGCACCGACGAGGATTGCAGCAATGAACTCGCTGGAAAGCTTCATCGCCTGGGCATAACCTTTGCGGCTTACCTCGGCTTGGGCCTCGCTTGCATGTTCCACTCCCGCCTCGACACGCTTGGTCGCGAGTTCCGCTCCCAGTTGCGCACGGCGCTTTTCAAGACTTTCCTCGCGGTCGTCCGCCATGGATCTCTCCTCGCTTTGCCCGTCGCCCGCACTCCCGCTACCCCGGTCATTCGGACCCCGGACGCGAAGGTTGAGACCCTTCCGGCCCGTTCTGAAGTCGCGCGCAACATAGTTTTAGGGATTAGCATAGTCAAGGCGTAGACAGCTTCTGTCCAGCGAGAAAATAATTCCATTAAATCAAAGAGATAAATCGGCTCTGGGTCGATCACAGAAATTCGACGGAAAGAATCCGCTTTTCCGGGCCGGAAATCGGCTTACCCAAGCGATTTATCTCAGCTCCAGCCGCCGCCATAGGTGCGATAGAAGACATGAAGTCCGATGCGGCCGACCTTTTCCATGGTCTTTGCCCATTTCGGCCTGACATAGACGGCGTGATAGTGAGTCGCCGAGCCCACCTGCGGCAGCCAGATCTTGCCTGATGTCACCGCCATCGCCACATCGCGGGCGACTCGCCAGTGATATTCGGAGTTCACCCTGTCCTTGATGCTGTCGCAGGCGAAGGAAAACTGGCAGCGGTTGCGCCAATCCTCGTTCTGATAGACGACGCCGCAAATGGTTTTCGGATAGGACGGATTGCGGACGCGGTTGAGGATGACCTGGGCGACGGCCGCCTGGCCCTTCACCGATTCTCCACGCGCCTCGAAATAGATACCGGAGGCAAGGCACTGCTGTTCGCGAGCGGAAAAGACGCTCGGCGACAATATGCTGGCGGCCCAGGCATGGTCGTGCGGGCCGATCTCCGGAACGAAGCGGCCGCTGTCCTGATCGATCATGATCGAATCGAAGGGCGATTGGCGGGAATAGTCGGGTGCCGCCGGCCCATAGGCGGTGGCCAGCACATCGGCCTTGTCGCTGGTGACGAGGCTTGCGAGCATGGCCGGCACGCCGTTGTCGATCGCCACCGGCTGCTTCTTATAGAAAGATGTGGCGATCTCGATTTCCTTGCCCTGGATCTTCGGCTTGACGAAGGCCGAGCGGTCCTTGAGATCGAAGCTCGGGGCGAAGAGCATCCTGGTACGTTCGAGGATCGAGCCGGCGGAAAAATCCTTCGGCGGCTGCATCTGCTCGACGGCGACGACCCGGCCTTTCTTAGCGCCGCGGTTGACGCGATCCTCGTCCGGCGTATCCTCGCGGCCCCTATCCTTGGCAGTGCCCTTGTCCTTGGCGGTGAAAGCGACCTTGCGGCCATCGGGCAGCACCATGCCGGCACCGGCGGAGATCGAACCCGTCACCACCGGCTCGGCGAAGGCGAGTTCGGCCTGGTGGATGGAGCCGGCCGGCGAATTGGTCAGCACCATGCGCCAGTTCTCACCCTCATGATCGAGGCCGGCAAGCATAGCGGCGAGATCGGCATGGGATGCGACACTCGGGAAAATCAGCCAGCCGGCGAGACCGAAGATTGCGGGCGACACCCAATTCTCGGGAAAAAGACGTAGCTTGCTACGGGAAGGGCTCTTTCGACGCAACGCAGACTCCGGCATGGAACGCGGGAACATTCCATTGAAAATCTCGCATTAACCTTGATGTCCGGTTAACGGGCTGTGCCGAAATGTGACCGTGGGAACTTTTGGATGCTCTAATGTGGCTGATAGTTTCGTGGAATGAGGTGTGTCGCAGCCTTGTGAAAGTCCCCTCCCCACCTTGCGAAAGTACCCTCCCCACCTTGCGAAAGTCCCCTCCCCACAAGGGGGAGGGACTAATTTGCGGCGCTCGCACGCAACAAACATCAGCCGTTCTGCGGATGAAACGATAAAGTGGGAAGCACCGGAGCGGCAAGTTAAGCCCCTCCCCCTTGTGGGGAGGGGTTTGGGGCGGGGTCTTTTTCGCGAAGGCCGAAGATCCGAAACATCGCACAGCTAGGATCGAAGCAAGCGCCCCTCTTTCAACCCATCAAATAATAACATGCGAGCCGAGTTCCACCACGCGGTTGGCCGGCAGGCGGAAGTAGTCGGAGGGGTTGGCGGCGGCGTTGGCGAGCGCGATGTAGAGCCGGTCCTGCCAGTAGGGCATGCCCGACTTGGCGTCCGGCACCAGCTTGCGTCGGCCGAGATAGAAGGAGGTCGACATGATGTCGAACTTCAGGCCTGTCTTGCGCAGCGTGGCCAGGGCCTGCGAGACATTCTGCGATTCCATGAAGCCGAAGAGCAGTTCGACGCGGGAGAAGCGCTCGGAAATCTGCTCAACCCGGTAGCGGTCCTGGCTCGGGACGCGCGGTTTGTTGACCGTGCGGATCGTCAGGATGACGTTGCGGTCGTGAAGCACATGGTTGTGCTTGAGATTGTGCAGCAAGGCGGCGGGGGCCGATTCCGGATCGCTGGTCAGGAAGATCGCCGTGCCCGGGACCTGGGCCGGCGAATGTTCGCTCTTGCGCTCGATCGAGCTGACGAAGGAAGCGAGCGGAATATCGGTGTGGCGGGTCTTTTCCATCAGGATCGCCGTGCCGCGACGCCAGGTCCACATGACGACGGTAAAGGCCGTGGCGATCATGATCGGAATATAGCCGCCGTCGTGGATTTTCAAAAGGTTGGCGCCGAGGAAGATCATTTCGAGCACCACCAGCGGCGCGAGCGCGATCACCGCAACCGGAAGCGACCAGTTCCAGCGGACGCGGACGAATTCGAAGGCCATGATCGAGGTGACGACCATCGCGCCGGTGACGGAGATACCGTAGGCGGTCGCCAGCGCGTCCGATGTTTTGAAACTCAGCACCAGGAAGATGACGCCGATGAACAGCACGGCGTTGACCGAAGGCACGAAGATCTGCCCGGTATTGGTTTCCGAGGTGAAGAGGATTTCCATGCGCGGCAGGAAGCCGAGGTTGATGCCTTGGCGCACCATCGAGAAGGCGCCGGTGATGACAGCCTGGCTGGCGATGATCGTCGCGGCGGTCGCCAGGATGACGACCGGCAGCAGCGCCCATTTCGGATACATCAGATAGAAGGGATCGGACATCGTCGCCGGATTGCCGAGAACCAGCGCCCCCTGCCCGAGATAGTTCAGCGTCAGCGACGGGAATACCAGCAGGAACCAGGCCCACTGGATCGGACGACGGCCGAAATGGCCGAGATCGGCGTAGAGCGCCTCGGCGCCCGTCACCGTCAGGAAGACGGCGCCAAGTACGACGACGCCGTAGAAGCCCTCATGCAGCAGGAAGCTAACGGCATAATAGGGATTGAAGGCGGCAAGGATTCCGTAATCGTCCGAGATATGAGAAATGCCGGCAGCGGCCATGACGAGGAACCAGACGGCGGTGATCGGGCCGAAGAACCTTGCAACGGCACCGGTGCCGCGCGATTGCACGACGAAAAGCAGCGCCAGGATCACCACCGAGATCGGCACGATATATTCCGCGAGGCTGGGCGTGACGAGCTTCAGGCCTTCGACGGCCGACAGCACCGATAGAGCCGGCGTGATCATCGCGTCGCCGAGGAAGAGGGCCGCACCCATCAGCCCGAGCAGCATCAGGACGGCGGTATGGCCGTTGGCGGTCTTCATCAGCAGGGCAAGCAGCGACAACGTGCCGCCCTCGCCGTCGTTGTCGGCGCGCAGCAGGAAGAGCACATATTTGATGGTGACGATGATCGTCAGCGCCCAGATCATCAGCGAGATCAGGCTGATGACTTCAAAACGGGTGACGCCGTCATGGGCCACCGGCTTCAGCGCCTCGCGAAAGGCATAGAGCGGGCTGGTGCCGATATCGCCGTAGACGACACCGACGGAACCCAACGCTAGATAGAACAGCTTTTTCGGCGTCATATGGCTTTCGTTCGGATGGCTCTCTTCGGACATGAAGTTGCATCAGGCTCCTCAGAGCCAGCCTTTCCAGCGGAAAAAGAAAAAGGGGATGACGGCTGAAATCACCATCAGGGCCAGCGAATAGGGATAACCCGCGACCCAGGTCAGCTCCGGCATGACCTGAAAGTTCATACCATAGATGGAGGCGACCAATGTCGGCGGCAAGAACACCACCGAGGCAATCGAGAAAATCTTGATGATCGAGTTCTGCTCGATGTTGATCAGCCCGAGCGAAGCATCGAGCAGGAAGGTGATGTTGGCGGCGACGAAGGAAGCATGCTCCGACAGCGACTGGACATCGCGCGAGACGGTGCGGCAGAGCTCCTTCGCCTCGCGGTCCTGCTGGATCGCCGGGGTCGTGTGAAAGAACGTCAGCAGGCGGGCAAGCGACCCGAGACTGTCGCGCACCTTGCTGATCATCCGGTGATGGCCGGCAATATCGCGCAACTTCTCCTCGAGGTAGTTCGAGGGCTTGCGCACCTTCCTTGCCCGATCGCCGAAGACATGTGTCGACAGGATGTCGATGCGGGAGATGGAGATTTCGAGGATCTCGGCGGTGCGGTCGACGATCGTCTCCAAGAGCTTGGCGAGAAGGGCAGCGCCGCTGCGCCAGTTTTCCGGCAGCCGGTGGAGGGCGGCGATGAACAGCGCAAAGGATTTGGGATGGGCGTAGCGAATGGTGACCAGGCGATTTCCAGCCAGGATGAAGGCGACGTCGGTCAGCGTCGGCACGTCGGTGTCAGCCTTCCAGAGCAGCGAGGCGGTCATGAAGACGGCGTCGTTTTCGACATAGAGACGGGCGGAAGGCTCGATATCCTTGAGATCGTCGCGGGTCGGGACCTCTATGCCGAGAACCTTCTCGACATAGAGTTCCTCGTCGCGGGTCGGCTCGATCATGTCGATCCATACGACATCCTCGGGAAAGGAGGCGGCATGCGACAGATCGCGGATCTCGACCGACTTGCAATTGGAACAGTAAGCGGTAATCACCGGTAGTCTCTCCGGCTGCATCCAACCTCAAAGGCCGGCATGCGCATTGTGCTCAACTGCATCGCAGTTCCCAATCCTTCGATCGACAAGACAACTCCGAACTTGCAGGCGGGCCGGACCCTTCGAAACGGGGACGGCCTCATTGAGCATCTGCAGCAAAACGCCATCATGGCGCCGCGGCATATGAAGCAAAGCCGTGAAATAATCAAGACATCTTCCGTGAAGCGCGGCTTTTCACCACGTTTCCCCCACAATTTGGGGTATCCGCTGCGGTGATTCGGCTCGCTAAAGCACCTCGCGTCGAACCCGATTCATGCGACGCGCGCCAGCTCTTTGTCTTATGCATGCCGTTATCCCGGAACCGCTTCACACTTCCGGGCGGCATGCATTTTGTCTTATGCATGCCGTTATCCCGGAACCGCTGCACACTTCCGGGCGGCATGCATTTTGTCTTATGCATGCCGTCATCCCGGAAACCGCTGCACACTTCCGGGCGGCATGCATTATTCGAAGACGATCGCCGGCGCCGGGCGCTGGGACTGGCCGGCGAGCTGCTCCCAGACCTTGGCGGCGATACCGCGATAGATGCCGGCGACGATGCCGTTCGGCTCGGAGGCGACGAGCGGCGTGCCGGCGTCAGAGGTTTCGCGGATGTTCATCGTCAGCGGCACTTCGCCGAGGAAGGGAACGCCGATGCGCTCGGCCTCCCTGCGGGCGCCGCCATGGCCGAAGATGTCGTAGCGGGTGCCGGTATCAGGGGCGATGAAGTAGCTCATATTCTCGACGATGCCGAGCACAGGCACCTCGACCTTGCGGAACATGTTGAGGCCCTTGCGGGCATCGATCAGAGCGAGATCCTGCGGTGTGGAGACGATGACCGCACCGGCAAGCGGCACCTGCTGGGCCATGGTCAGCTGCGCGTCGCCGGTGCCGGGCGGCATGTCGACGACGAGGACGTCGAGCTCGCCCCAGGCGACTTCGCGCAGCATCTGCAACAACGCCGACTGCACCATCGGCCCGCGCCAGATCATCGCCGTCTCCTCGTCGACAAGGAAGCCCATCGACATGACCTTGAGGCCATAATTCTCCATCGGATTGATGATGCGGCCGTCGATCTGCGTCGGGCGGCCCGATATCTTCAGCAGGCGCGGCATCGAGGGACCGTAGATGTCTGCATCGAGAATGCCGACGCGAAGACCGTTGGCGAGCAGGCCGAGTGCGAGATTGACGGCGGTGGTCGACTTGCCGACCCCACCCTTGCCCGAGGCGACCGCGATGATGGCGCCGATGCCGGGCACACCGATCTTGCCGGCGCGCGGCGGCTGTTGAGGGACGTGAGCCCCGTGATCGTGGCCGGCATGGCCGTGCGGCGGGTTCGGCGCAGGGCGGGCAGCCGGAGCGGCGGCGGCCGCCTTCTTGTCCGCCGTTAGTGTGACGAGGGCGCCCTTGACGCCCGGCATTTCCTTGATGACGCGCTCGGCGGCGAGCCGCATCGGCTCCAGCTCCTTGGCGCGATCGGCCGGGACGGTGATGGAGAAATAAACCTTGCCGTCGGAGATGAAGACGTCGGAGACCATGCCGAGCTCGACGATATCGTGCTCGAGATCCGGTCCACGCACGGTCTTCAGCGTTTCGAGAACCTGTTCCTTGGTGACGTCGGCCATTTCACCCTCAATGCTTCTTGCAGACTACAGCGCCGCGCGTCTCTCAAGACGCGCAAAGGACGCTGTAGCACTTGAATTGCTGCAGACTTAGCCCAAGCCATTCCGATAGGCTAAGTCATGCAGTAGAAATAGTGGAGACCGAAGCCTTCGCCAAACAAAATCATCGGGAGGAAAATCCGGCGGGCCAAAAAGAACGCCGGGGAGAATTGGCAGTCCGTTGCGGCCATCAAGTCCGCCGGGCTTTCGCCCTGATGGCCGCAACGGTCTCCCCTAGAACCGGCGCAATCCGGGGCGAACTAGCGCAAGCCGAAAAAAAGACCAGCGAAAAGTGAACAAGGAAGATGAAATCGCCAACAGCTGCGAAAGAAGCGGTGCCAAAACGCAACAACCGCCGCCGACGCCGAAGGGCCGGGAGAAAAGCGGCATCGGCGTCGGGCAGCGGTGTGTCGGCCGCGCCATTTCCTGGCGCTGGTCTCAAAGTCCCCTCTGGACCTCTCGCCGAAGAGATGCAGAAAGCGTGCCAGATGAAAAATCAGGGAAAAGAGCGCAAAAGCGCTTGCGGCAGCCCCTCAGCGGGAAAGGTATGCCTACGCGCTGGGCGGCTCGGAAAGCAGTCGGTTGTTTTTTGCAACTTATTTGATCAGGCCGATGCGCAGCGCCTTGGCGACGGCCTGGGTGCGGTTGACCGTGTCGAGCTTCTTGGTGGCGCGGTTGAGGTAGTGATTGACCGTGTGCTCGGAGAGGGTGAGGATTTCGGCGATTTCAGCACTGGTCTTGCCGGCTGCCGTCCAGTTGAGGCAATCGATCTCGCGGTCGGTCAGCGTGTCCGTCATGCGCGTATCGAGGTTGCGGATCTCCCCAAGCCTGTCGAAGACGTGGATGGCGATGTAGCACAGCTCGCGCATCTCGGCCGGATTGAAGGGCTCGCGGTCGCCGGCGAAAGAGACGGCGCCGCGCAGGCCGGAAGGATCATGCGTCGGGAAATAGGCGCAGCGCATCATCTTGAAACGTTCGAACAGCGAGGCAACGAGAATGGACTTGCCGTCGTCCCGCGACCAGTTCTGACGCGACATGTCGTAGAAAAAGGGTCGCGCGGATGTTCTGAGGCGCCTCAGAACCGGACTGTTCACCATCAGGCCTTCCTGGTCGTAGAGAGCCAGAAGCTCGGCCGGCCAGCTGGTAATGACGGTGCTGCCCTGAAGATCGAGGGAGGTGATCGGCGGCAGGTTGAGGACCATGAAGGCACGGCTGCGATAGGCTTCCGTCACCCGTTTCATGAAACGAAAAATATCGAACTGGGTCTTCAGGCCCGCAATTTCCTGAACATAATCGTCTTCTTCCGTGGATGTTTGCGACAAGGGTGCCATCACATTTCTTCATCTTCGGCACAGCGGCCGGCAAACCGTTTGCGAAACCTGCCCGCTAGGGGTGTTTCAATTGCATGGGGAACGACGATCGCTTGTGGAATCGGCTTCAGCGTTGAGCGTTCAGCCGATGACTGGTTGTAGATTTCGCGGACCGTTCTAGTTGTGGTGATTCGTCGGCAAATCTCAATATCGCGCTCATCATAAGCATGCTCTGCTCGCGTCCGGCAGCGGGCCGATTGTGATTTTTCCCTCAGCGGCGCGGACCGAGACGAACGCGCATGCCTTCCATGATCCTCCCAGCCGCCAGTCGAACCGGAACGGCCCACTGGTGCAGAAGTTCCATCGACAACCGATAGGCCGGGCCGGTAATCGAAATGCCACCCATAAAGGTCCGATCCTCCGACCAGACGGGTGCGGCAACGCAGCGGATGCCGGCCTCATGCTCCTCACGGTCGAAGGCATAGCCCTGATCGGCAATCTCGCGGATTTCCGCAAGCAGCGTTTCGGCTGAGACATGGGTCGAGGCGGTAAAGCTGGTGAAGCTCAAGCCGGCGACGAGATTGGCAAGGCCTTCGGCCGGCAGCAGCGACAAGGCGGCCTTGCCGACGCCGGTGCAATAACAGGGCGAGGCATTGCCGATCTGCGAATACATGCGCACAGGCTGACGGCCTTCGACCTTATCGAGATAGATGATCGACTGTCCGCGGAGAACGCCGAGATGCACCGTCTCGCCGGTCGCCCGCTGCAGATCGGCGAGGTGCGGCTCGGCGATCAAGCGGAATTCGTTGCGCGCCCAGCTGCGCGCGGCGAAATCGAGCAGGCGCAGGCCTGGCGCATAGCGGCCGTCACCATCGAGCTCGATCAGCCCTTCCTCCACCAGGTGGCTCAGCTGGCGATGCAGCGTGCCGCGCGGCTGGCCGGCGAGAGCCAGGATATCGGTGAAACGCAACGGGGCGTCGGCATGGGTGACGAGATCGAGCAGAACCATCAGTTTGCCGAGCGTGCCGGTCTCGCGTGCCTGTGCTGCGCCGTCGCCGTTCGAATTCATCGCGTCACTCACCCTTGACAGAAAGGGCACTGTAATTCGATAATTCCATATAGTCAAATTAAGTTCCAAATAATGGAACAACGATAAGGTCGGGAGGCGACGGTGACCATGATGCCAGCAGCACAATTTCCCGAGTTCAAAAACCGAACCGTGCTGGTGACCGGCGGCGGATCAGGCATCGGTGCTGCGATCGTCGAAGGTTTCGCGCGCCAAGGCGCCAAGGTCTCATTCATCGATATCGCCGAGGCCGCCGGCCGCGAGCTCGCCGAAAGGCTGTCGCGGGAGACCACGCATCCGGTCTCCTTTCACCATGCCGACCTGCGCGACATCGAGGCGATCCGGCGCACGGTCGATACCGTCATTACCAGGTCAGGGCCGATCCGCGTGCTGGTCAACAATGCCGCCTGGGACGACCGCCATGAATTTGACGCGGTCACCGAGGCCTATTGGGACAATAACCAGGCGGTCAACCTCAAGCATGTGTTCTTCACCTCGCAGGCAGTCGTGCCGTCGATGCGGACGGCCGGCGGCGGGGCGATCATCAATATGTCGTCAATCGCCTTCAAGCTGAACATGGGTGGTTTTCCCGCCTATGCGGCCGCCAAGGCAGCGGTCGTCGGACTGACGAAGAGCCTGGCGGGCAGGCTCGGGCCGGAGAATATCCGGGTCAATTGCATCCTGCCCGGCATGGTGGTCACCGAGCGGCAGATGCAGCACTGGCTCACCGAGGAGAGCATTGCGCGCTCGATCGAGGATCAGTGCCTGAAAGTCGCGCTCAAACCCGATGCGATCGTCGGTCCCTGCCTGTTTCTTGCATCCGACTGTGCGGCTGGAATGACCGCCCAGTCCCTGATTGTCGATGGAGGCGTTCTGTAATGGCAAATCCCGCTTATGTCGCGGTGGACTGGGGCACCAGCAGCTTTCGGCTCTGGCTGATCGACAGAGACGGCACCGTCCTTGCCGAACGTCGCAGCGGCGAAGGCATGACGAGCGCGGCAAAGACCGGCTTTTCCGCGGTGCTTGCCAGCCATCTCACCGCCATCGAGGCGCCGGAAAACCTGCCGGTGATCGTCTGCGGCATGGCCGGCGCCAGGCAGGGCTGGGTTGAGGCCGGTTATATCGACGTGCCGGCGCCGCTCGTCTCGATCCTGACCGGGGCGGTCTCCGTGCCAGGCGAAAGCCGCGACATCCGCATCCTGCCGGGCCTTGCCCAGCGGGACATGGCGAGGCCCGACGTCATGCGCGGTGAGGAAACCCAGCTTCTCGGCGCGCTCGGCCGCGCAAGCTCGGGGGCGCAGGCGGTCTGTATGCCCGGCACGCATTCGAAATGGGTGCATGTGACGGACGCCAAGGTCACCGGCTTTTCGACCTTCATGACCGGCGAGCTTTTCGACGTCGTCAGCAAACACACGATCCTTTCGCACGCCGTTGCCGGCGCGGGAGAGCGGCAGGCGGATGCGGCAGCCTTCGAGGCGGCGGTCTCGGCCGCTTTTACGCGCCCGGCCCTTGCCTCCAACCTGCTGTTCACCGCCCGCTCGGGCCAGCTCCTTCACGGCATATCAGCCGCTGCCGCGCAAGCCCGGCTTTCCGGCACGCTGATCGGCCTCGAGATCGCCGGGGCGCTGCAGGATGCGGCAAACGGCACCGACATCACCCTCGTCGCCTCCGGGCGGCTGCAGGCACTTTACGAACAGGCCTTCAGAACCCTCTCCCTTGCCTTCACCGCCATCGACGCCGACGCCGCCGTGCGCCGCGGGCTTTCGGCTGCCGCCGAATCCATCTGGCCGAATTGAGAAAGCTGACACGATGAACCGCATCCCCTTCCCCGATATGAAGCGCCCGCTGATCGCCATCCTTCGCGGCATCCGGCCTGACGAGACCGAAAGCGTCGTCGGTGCTCTGATCGAAAATGGCCTGACGGCGATCGAGATTCCGCTCAACTCGCCGGAACCGTTCAAGTCCATCGAGATCGCCGCAAAGATGGCGCCGGCCGAGGTGCTGATCGGCGCCGGCACGGTGTTGACCGTCGAGGCGGTCGACAGCCTGCATGCGGCCGGCGGCAAGCTGCTCGTCACCCCGAATGTCGAGCCTGAGGTGATCATCCGGGCGCGCGAATATGGCATGGTGACGATGCCGGGTGTCTTTACGCCGACCGAGGCGCTGGCGGCAGCGCGCGCCGGGGCCACCGGTCTCAAATTCTTTCCGGCAAGCGTGCTCGGCCCTTCCGGCATCACGGCGATCCGGGCAATCCTGCCGGCTGAGCTGATGATTGCCGCCGTCGGCGGTGTGTCGGACAAGAATTTCGGCGATTATACCAAGGCCGGCATCTTCTCCTTCGGCCTCGGCACCAGCATCTACAAGCCAGGAATGACCGCATCAGAGGTTGCCGAGCGCGCCAAGGCGACCATTTACGCCTATGATGCAGCCATTGGGAGCGTGAACGTATGACCGATATTTATGAGTTCGAGGGCAAAACACTTTGCAATACCAATTCCGTTCTCGGTGAAGGCCCGACCTATGATCCGGACAGCAATACCGTCTGGTGGTTCAACATCCTCGGCAAGGAACTGCACGAGCTCAATCTTTCGACGGGCGCGAAAAAGGTGCATCCGCTGCCTGTGATGGCGAGCGTGCTTGCACGCATCGACGCAGCGCGGCAGCTGATCGCGACGGAAGAAGGGCTTTTCGTGCGCGACGTGGCAAGCGGCAACCTCACCTTCTACGCCGCGCTCGAAAACGACAGGCCGGAAAACCGTTCGAACGACGGCCGCACGCATCCTTCCGGCGCGCTCTGGATCGGCACGATGAGCAAGCGGGCGGAAAACCAGGCCGGCGCCATCTATCATGTCGCCAGCGGCAAGGTGACGAAGATTTTCAACGGCATCAGCATCCCGAATTCGATCTGCTTCTCGCCTGACGGCACGATCGGCTATTACACGGATTCCCGCATCAACCGGCTGATGCGAGTCATGGTCGATCCGCTGACCGGCCTGCCCTCGGGCGAGCCTATCGTGCTGGTCGACAGCATGAACGAGCCCGGCGACATCGACGGCTCGGTGGTCGATGCCGACGGTTATATCTGGAATGCGCGCTGGGGTGCGGGTGTCGTCGACCGCTACAATCCCGATGGCCTGCGTATTTCGCGCTACAAGGTCCCCGCCGTCCAGCCTTCCTGCCCTGCCTTTATCGGCGTCAATGCCGACCGGCTTGCGGTAACGACCGCCTGGGAAGGGCTCGACGAGGATGCCCGTTCGGCCCAGCCCAGTGCCGGCGCGCTTCTGGAGCTCGGCATCGAGGTCAAGGGCGTGTTTGATCCCGTCTATGTGCTCTGAACACGGGGGGCCGAGGCCATCTGAGGCGCTCCCCGACCGGGGCGCCTTTTCTGGGTTTGGCGGCAGCTCCTCGATAAATGTTCCGTGAGAATCGAGAAATTTTCCGTGTTTTCAACCGGAACCAATCGGCCCACCACTCATTTTCCTTTCGAACCGGCGCTGCAATCAAACAGGCGTTGCCGGTCAGTGATTACTCCAGGGAAATGAAAGTAGGTTCGAAATGACACGCAAACTCTTGACGACCGTTGCCGCTGGCGCACTGTTTGCCACGGCTTTCGCACCGGCGGCATTTTCGCAGGCGGCGCCGCAGCCAGCGAATCCCGCCGCTCCAACCCAGGCAGCTCCGGCCAACCCGGCAGCACCTAAGCCGATGACGCCCGATGTCACCAAGCCCGCAGGCGATGCCGCACAGGCTCCGGCCGCAGCACCGACCGCAGACACAGCTCAGGTCGGCTATCTGACGGAGCAGGCTCCGGATCAGATCAGTGCCAACACCTATATCGGCCAGTCGGTCTATAACGCCAAGAATGAAAGCATCGGCAGCGTCAACGACCTGATCATGAAGAAGGACGGCGGCATTGTTGCTGCGATCGTTGGCGTCGGCGGCTTCCTCGGTATCGGCGAAAAGGATGTCGCCGTTCCGATGGAAAAGATCACCGTCGCGCAGAACACTCAGGACGGCAGCGTCAAGCTGACGACCAGCGAAACGGCTGAATCGCTGAAGGCCGCACCGGAGTTCAAGACGCTGGCAATGCAGTCGGCCGAAAGGGCTCCGGCTCCGGCTGCGAACGGTACCGATACCACGGCGACCGGCTCGACCACGCCTAAATAATCCGTGCGCGGTAGTATAGCGTAGGCGATGGCGCTCCTAGAACTGGATGCTTTTAGGCCAGATCGGCCTAAAAGCATCATGCTCTAGGGGCGCCATCGTTTTATGGGGCGCCATCGTTTTATGCGCTGACACGCTCCATCATAGTCGGATCGTAGTAGTTCTCGTGTAGGAAGCGCAGCGTGGCGATACCATCGGCCGGACGGCCGAAGTGATAGCCCTGGCCCATGCCACAGCCGAGCATACGCAACTTCACTGCCTCCGCATAATCCTCGATGCCTTCCGCCACGACCTCCAGCTCCAAACCCTCGCACATGGTGAGGATCGCCTTGATGATGTGTTCGGAGGCGCGATCGGAATTGATGCGCGAGACGAAGGCACGGTCGATCTTGATCTTGTCGAAGATAAAGTCGCGCAGGCGTCCGAGGCTCGACTGGCCGGTGCCGAAATCGTCGAGCGAGATGCGCACACCGGCGGCGCGCAGATCGGCGATGATCCGATGAGCGGTATCGGCCGAACTCATCACGGCGGTCTCAGTGATCTCCAGCTCCAGCCGATGCGGATCGAAGCCGACGCGGCCGAGGATCGACAGGACGCTGCTGCTCGTTCCCGGATCCATCAGCTGGGCCGAGGATAGATTGAACGACAGAAAGAGTTCGCGCGGCCAGGACAATGCTGCTTCGGCGGCTTTACGCAGCAACGCCTCCGACAGCGCATCGATGAAGCCGCGCTCTTCGGCGAGCGGCACGAAGACGCCGGGCGGCACGAAGCCGAGATCGGGGTCGTTCCAGCGGGCGAGCGCCTCAAAGCCGACGACCTGATTGTTGGACAACGAGACGATCGGCTGGAAATGCACGTCGATCGCATCCGAGATGATGGCGTTTCTGAGCGCCTGCTCCAGTTGCGTCGCGCGTTTCATTTCCTGCGCGATCTCGCGCGAATAGACGGTGATCTGGCCGCGACCGCGGCGCTTGGAGCGGTAGAGGGCGGTTTCGGCACTCTTCAGCAGTTCCTCGCAATCCTCTCCGGCGAACGGATAGATAGAGAAGCCGAGGGAAGCGGAGAGACGGACGTTGCGGTCACCGAGGTCATAGGGGGCTGATAGCACCTCGCGGATCATCTGGCCGAACTTCTCGGCACTCGCCCGCTCGAAGATCAATGGCAGCACGAAGGCGAATTCGTCACCATCGTGGCGGGTGACAAGCGCGCCGTCCGGAATACAGGCCCTGAGACGATGAGCGACCTGACAGAGGATTTCATCGCCGGCTGTCGAGCCGAACAGGTCGTTGATCGGCTTGAAGCTGTCGAGGTTGACGATGCCGATGGTGAAGGGGGCCGGATCGCTGGCGCGCTCGGAAGAGATCTGCAAGACCTTGTCCCGCATGCGATTGCGGTTTCCCAATCCGGTCAGCGGATCGGTGTAGGCCATCGCCTGAAGCTCATTCTGACCCACGGTCAAGAAAGCTATTTCCGCCGATTTTATCATGCAAACCCGAGCTTTCCCCCGCAGCTATGCAAAAGAATGACCGGCATGTCTTAACAATTCGATAGGAAATCAGCGACCTCTGCCGCCTGGAACACCCAAAATCTAGGAGTTGACGGGTATTTCTGTTAGAGCGGTTCAGCTTCTCATGGAAGCGCCGAACCGCTCTAACATTTGTTTTACGCAATTCCGGACGGAAAACCGCTTCACACTTTTCCTGAAATTGCTCTAAAGCGCGTCGCGATCTTTCAGATTCGCTCCTCGCGCTTTAGGTCTTTGTTTTCACGCATGTCGTTAGCGCAAAACCGCTGCACACTTTTGCGCGACATGCTTTAGTTTCGCGCCCGCAAAGCCTCGCCCATCAGGTACTTCTGAAATACCATTTCGAGCATGTCCGGGCTGACGGGTTTCATGATGACGTCGTCCATGCCTGATTTGACGCATTCGGCGCGGTCGCGCTCGAAGGCCTGGGTGAGCACGCCGATGATCGGGGTGCGGGTTCCGCCGCCGGTTTCCTCCATCTGCCGGATGAGGCGGGCGGCCTCGAAACCGTTGAAACCCGGCAGGGAAATATCCATCAGTACGATCTGCGGCCGGTGCTCGGCCCAGAGGCGCACGGCCTCGTCGCCGGTCGCCGCAAGCATATGGCGGTAGCCGAGGCCTTCAAGGATCTGCGAGAAGACGATCTGGTTGATATCGTTGTCTTCGGCGACAAGAATCTGCAGGCCGACCACATCGTCGGACGTGCTGATTTCCCAATCCGCATCCGAACCGGCGGCGCTGCGGCTGTTGCGGTTGAAATGGCGGGCGATCTGGAATGTGAGCTCGTTGGCGATCTGGAAGCCGTCCATGACGAGCGCCGGGATGCCGTATTGCTCGGCAAGCTCGAGGCAGCGCATGCCCATCTGGTTGTCGATGATCAAAAGATCGAGCGAGATGCCGGAGGAGGTGGCGATTTCCAGGAACCGCTCCTCTTCGTCCTCGCCGCGGACCGAGCAGGATTCGAAGCCGTATTTCGTCAGTGTCCGCAGCGCGGCGGTTTCGGCTGCGAGGTCGGCGGTGACGACGAGGACCTTGCGGCCGGAGAAATTCTCCGGAACAATCGCTTCCATCGCCGCTGGTTCGCGCCGCTCGACGCTCGTTGGTACCGGCACATAGGCGCGGCGATAGCTTTGATTGCTGGAGGCGGTGATCGCGGACGCTTGGCCGAACTCGTCGAGATCGGCGCCGTCGCGCGGCAGGTCCTGCGTGGTCGACACCAGGAAATAGCGGCCGGGCTTGCCGATGCGATGTTTGCGGCTGACGATGTCGCGCTCGATACCGTCGCGGGAGATCTGACGCTGGCGGGAGACGGACATCTCGCCGGTCTCCAGCACGTGGCGATCGCTCTCCTCGAAGCGCTTGGCGATCTCCTCTGAAAACAGATCACCGCTCTTACGGCCGAGCACCTCGTCGGCGCTCGTCTGATATTTCTCGCAGAAGGCGAGATTTACCGCGACATAGGTGAGGTTGCGATCCTTGACGAAAAGCGGAAACGGCAGATTGTCGAGAATGTCCTCGGTGAGCTGCACGCGCTCCAGATCGGAGCGCCATTGCTCTTCGCGCTTCTTGTTCTCGGAAATGTCGGAGATGATGGTGACGCCGTAGCCGCCCGGCAGCCTGCGCTTGACGAAGCGGACCCAGCTGTCGGTGCCATGGCGCTCGACAGCGTCGAAACGCTCGCGCCAATGGGAGGCGATTTTCTCCGACAGCCAGTCTTCGCGGCTGAGCGAGCCACCTCGCCTGACATCATACTGCTGGCGAATGCCGGTGTCGTACATTGCGCCGAGGAAATCGCGAAGCCGCGTGCCCGGCTTCAGCATTTCGGCGGGCAGCGGAAAGAATTCGAGAGTCTGGCGGCTTGCGAAGATGAGATGATCGTTCTTGTCGTAGATGATGAAAGCTGCGGAAAGGCTGTCGCACACGACATCGAAAAGCGCCGTCTGCAGATCGGCCTCGGCGGGAGCCCCATCGATTCCTGATGATGTGTCCGCCTTTTCGAAGCCGGCACTCATTCTATTCCGTCCCACATCTGTTCGATTTCGCAGCTTCCGGAGGCATATGAATAGAAATGCCATTTTTATGTTAAAACCGGCTTAACATTACCTACCCCCACATTTGGGGAAGCCCCCGGATCACGGTTCGGGAAAGCGCTTGGAAAGCCCTTCCCTCCGGCCCGCGAATCTCCGAAAATAGCCCATGGCCATCAGACAGCTCTCCGAAACGCTCATCAACCAGATCGCCGCCGGCGAAGTCATCGAACGGCCGGCGAGCGCTGCCAAGGAACTGATCGAAAACGCGCTCGACGCGGGGGCGACGCGCATCGAGATCGCCACATCAGGCGGCGGCAAGGCGCTGCTGCGCGTCAGCGACAATGGCTCGGGCATGGACGCGGCCGATCTGGAACTGGCGGTCAGGCGCCACTGCACTTCGAAGATCTCCGAGACGCTCGAGGATATCCGCACGCTCGGCTTCCGCGGCGAGGCGCTGCCCTCGATCGGCTCGGTTGCAAGGCTCAGCATCGCAAGCCGCAGGCGCGACAGCGCCGGCGGCCACGAGATCGCCGTTGCCGGCGGCAAGATCGCGCATATCAGGCCGGCTGCCGCCAATCCCGGGACGATCGTCGAAGTGCGCGACCTGTTTTTTGCCACACCCGCCCGCCTCAAATTCCTGAAGACGGAGAAAGCCGAGGCTGGCGCCATCACCGAGATCGTCAAGCGCATGGCGATCGCCTTTCCGGCCGTGCGCTTCGTGCTGTCGGGCTCGGACCGCACGACGCTGGAATTCCCGGCAACCGGCGATGATCATCTGGCGCGCATGGCGCAGGTACTCGGCAAGGAATTCCGCGACAACGCCATTGCGCTCGACGCCGTGCGCGAAGAGATCTCGCTCACCGGCTTTGCCGGCGTGCCGACCTTCAATCGCGGCAACTCCGCCCATCAATACGCCTTCGTCAACGGCCGGCCGGTGCAGGACAAGCTGATCCTCTCGGCGATCCGCGGCGCCTATGCCGAGACGATCCCATCCGGACGCCATCCGGTGGCGGTTCTGTCGATCACGCTTGATCCCGCTCTGGTCGACGTCAACGTGCATCCGGCAAAATCCGACGTGCGGTTTCGCGACCCTGGCCTGGTGCGCGGCCTGATCGTCGGCGCCATCCGCGAGGCCTTGGCGCGCGACGGCAGCCGGGCGGCGACGACCGGGGCGAGCGACATGCTGCGTTCCTTCCGCCCCGGCTTCCAGCCGAATAGCCAGCGGCCGCAAACGCCATGGTCGGCCGAAACGTCGCCCTCCCGGCCCTATCAGCCGACAACGGGTTTCGGCGAGCGGCCCCAGGCGTCCTTCGACGGACTTTCGATGCCGACGGCGCGAGCCGAGCCGCAATTTTCGCCGCAGCCGGCAGCGACCGAACCAAATGCACGGTATCCGCTCGGCGCGGCACGGGCGCAGATCCACGCAAACTACATCGTCGCCCAGACCGAGGACGGGCTCGTCATCGTCGATCAACATGCCGCGCATGAGCGGCTGGTCTTCGAAGCGATGCGCAAGGCGCTGCATTCGAAGCGGCTGGCCTCGCAGGTGCTGCTCATCCCCGAGATCATCGACATTCCGGAAGAGGATTGCGACCGGCTGATGCAGCATGCGGCCGAGCTTTCCGAACTCGGCCTGGCGATCGAGCGTTTCGGCCCGGGCGCGATCGCCGTGCGCGAGACGCCTGCCATGCTCGGCGAGGTCGATGCGCATGGCCTGATCCGCCAGCTCGCCGACGAGATTGCCGAATGGGACACGGCGTCCGGCCTGTCGGCCAAGCTCGAATATGTGGCGGCGACCATGGCCTGCCACGGGTCGGTGCGCTCCGGACGGCGATTGCGGCCGGAGGAAATGAACGCGCTGCTGCGGGAGATGGAAGTGACGCCCGGCTCCGGCCAGTGCAATCACGGCCGGCCGACCTATATCGAATTGAAGCTCAGCGATATCGAACGGCTTTTCGGCAGAAGCTAAAAAAGCTGGAAAAGCAGCCCTTGCGGGAGTATGGCAGACGGATGACAGACTGCAGGGAACGGAGCGCATGAATTTGTTCGAAGGACACGGAAACCGCGAGGCGAAGATCCGGTATCTCGATGGCGATTTCCAGATTCTCTCGCCCGGCTCCTATGTCGTCTGCGCGATGACGGGAAAACAGATCCCGCTCGACGAATTACGCTATTGGAGCGTCGCCCGGCAGGAGCCCTATGCCGACGTGATCTCGGCAATCGATGCCGACAAACGCGCCGGTGTGCTGCCGAACCAGCGGCGCTAGAGCCTTTCCGGGTTAGATTGAAGCATTCTGCCGGAGCAGGTTTTCGTCAGGGCAGAGGCGATTGGCGAAGGGCATACCCCTTGGTACGTCCGAGCCGATCGCCTTTGATCCTGGTGGAAAGATGCCCGGCCCTTCGGGTTGGCTGAAACGGGCCGGCTGATCGACCGGCCGGCTTGGCCGTAGAGCTTGGCTACGACGCGCGCCGGCCGGTCGACCATCCGACTCCGTTTGAGCCAACAGAATACTTCAATCTAGCCCGGAAAGGCTCTAGCTGCTGCCATCTGCGTCGGAGGTTCTGGCTGTGATGGTTCTCCGGTCTGCAGCCCGGAGCTGCTCCAGGGAGAATATCCGCTCCGGTTACCCGGCGACTTGAAATATCATAGGCTCATCCACGACAACGCCCGTATCGGCTGGCCAACGTGGCTCCGGGCCGCAAGGCTCGACGATATCATTCCCGACAGCGGGGAGGTTTGACTCCCCGCCTACGCGATCGACATGGGGCAACGGTTCACTTGAATTTTGCCATATTCTCAGGCGTCACGAGCGCAGCGCCGGAATCGATCAAAGACTCAACCTTCTCTCCGCGAATCGATTTTACCAGCGCATCCACACCGAGTTCAGCCATCTTGGTGGGGAACTGCGCCACCGACGCATCCTCGACTCCACTCTTCAGCGCTTCCTCTTCGCCGCAGCAGAAATCGAAACCGACCAGCACAATCTTGTCATTGGCAGTGCCAGCGTTCTTGATTGCGCGCGCCGCGCCAGCAGCGGGCGGGCCGCAAGCGGCATAAATGGCCTTGAGATCCGGGTTTTTCGTGAGCAGATCCTCGGCGACACTGATCCCTAACTCCTCGGTGCAGTTTGTTGCGCCTTTCCCGACGATCTTGACGTCAAGGCCGTTCAGCCCTTCAAGCATACCGTTTACGCGGTCATCAAGCGCCGGCACACCGGGCACGCCCTCGAGAATCCCGAGCGTATCGCCGGCTTTAAGAACAGTCTTGAGATATTCGCCGGCGATTTTGCCCGCAGCGAAATTATTGGTCGTGGCAAGCGCCGTCCTGCCTTTCCAATCCGGAATGTTGTTATCCATCAGCACGACCTTGACGCCGGCCGCCACCGCCTTGTCCAGCGCAGTCGACACGGTAGGATCGACTGGCGTGAGGGCAATGCCCTGCACGCCTCGTGTCACCATGGATTCGATCTGTGCAATCTGGCCCTCGATGTCGGTTGCTGATGTGCCCTGCCCGTAGATGATCTCGACGCCGGGATTTCTCTTCGCATAATCTTTGGCGGCGTTCTCCATTGTTGCGAAGAACGGTACAGGGAATTTGGTTATAAAGCCGAGCTTGACCGGCTCCTGCGCCAAGGCCGGCACTGCAGCGACGGCCAGAAGCGCAAGAGCTCCCAGCAGGGATTGCGGTTTCATGATAGACCTCCCATGTTTCGACCGCCCTCCTCTAGAGCGATCTCGTTGCCCACTGCCCCAATGAAGCAGCGATCTCCCTTAAGCCTCGGCGCCGACAATCATCGCGACAAGGTCCTGCTTGTTCGCTTCCGTCGGCTTCAGTTCACCCACCTTGCGACCCTGCCGCAGCACAACCGCCCGATCGGCGATTTCGACGACATGTTCCATGTTGTGCGTGATGATGATCACGGCATTGCCGTCGGCCTTGAGCTGATGGATGAGGTCAAGAACCTGGCGAGACTCGCGAAGACCGAGGGCGGCCGTTGGTTCGTCAAGGACCACCAGCTTGCGCGCAAAAACAATGGCGCGCGCGACGGCGATCGCCTGCCGCTGCCCCCCAGACATCAGCGCGACCGGCGCGTCGAATCTCGGCAGTTTAACCTTCAGGCGATCGATGACACTTGCTGCCTCCCGCTTCATCGCGCCCGTGTTGAGGAAGCGGAGCGGACGCGGCAGCCAGGAGGGGAAAGAGATTTCTCGTCCGCAATAGAAATTCTGCACCGGGGTCAGGTTGTCGAAAAGCGCCAGATCCTGATAGACGGTTTCAATACCGGCGCGGCGGGCGGCCGCCGTTGAATGGAGCGATACGGGCGCACCATCCACGAGGATCTCTCCCTCGTCGAGACTATGAAGCCCACTGATGCATTTGACGAGCGTCGACTTGCCGGCGCCATTGTCACCCAAGAGAGCGGTTACCTCACCTGCATAGGCGTCAAAGCTTACATTTTTCAGGGCATGGATGGCGCCAAAGCGCTTCTGGGCGTTTCGAACCGAAAGTGCCGGTGTGGTCGATGCCGGGTTCATTGCACTCTCGCCGATTGAAGCACACGCGCGCGCGCCTCGAGATGGTTACGAAGCACGTCGGCCTCTACGGCGATGACGATGACGAGCCCAATCGCGATCATTTGAAAGAACACGTCGATCCCGAGAAGGTTAAGGGCGTTGCGGATAACGCCGATCAGCACGGCGCCGATCAGGGCGTGGCCGAGATGGCCTCGTCCGCCAAGGAAGCTGGCACCACCGATAATCACTGCAGCAATCGTGTCGAGTTCCAAAAGGTTGCCGTAGATTGGCGAGGCGGCGGCGGTCCGTCCTGCGAGCAGCACCGCGCCGACACCTGCACAAAAGCCGCAAATAACGTAGGTTGCGAGCAGAACACCCTTTACCGGTATACCCATGCTTCTGGCGGCATTCGGCGCGCCACCGACCGCATAGACCCATCGGCCAAAGACCATCGACTTCGTCAGGATCAGAAAAAGAAGCCCGAACATCGCAACGGCAAAGAAGGAATTGGGCACACCAAGCGTCGTACCGCCGCCGATTGCAGTCACTGCATCGGGCATGCCGCGCATGGTGGTGTGGCCGGGCGCCAATGCAAGTGCCAGGCCGCGGCAGATGCTCAAGGTCGCAAGTGTAATGATAAAGGGGTGTGGCAGCCGGCCATAGACAAAGACCAGGCCGTTGACCGCACCGATAGCAGCACCGGCAATCAGCATGGCCATAATGACGACGACCGAGGAATCGACCTGCTGGTAGACCAGCCCGCCGATGACCGTCGCGAGCGCAAGATTCGAGCCGACAGACAGGTCGATGCCGCGCGTCAGGATAACGAGCTGCTGCCCCATTGCCACAACAGCAATCACTGCTGTCTGGGCCAGGATGTTCCCGAGATTAACGGGCTTTAGAAACGCCGGCGTGATCAAACTGACGACGGCGATGAGCATAATCAGGATCAATAGAGGGCCCAGGCTCAATAGCCTCAGCCCCAAAGTGATGCCGGATTGTCTCGGATGGAAAGCGGCATCCTGCGAACCACCAGGCCGCGACGAATTCTGAGGCAGAATCCCGGAGTCTTCCAAATTCCCCTAGCCTCCCCCGTTTTTTATACATAAGAAACATATGATACACGTGCGTCAACTTGTTTTTTATGGATAAGTAACCATGCCAGGAGTTGTGCCATGCGAACGGATACGACCTTCAAGCGGGCATTCAATGATATGATCGATATCATTCGGACGCTCGATCTTGGGGAGGAATTGCCGTCCGAAAATGCACTGCGCGCCCAGCTTGGCGTGAGCAGAACAACGGTGCGGAAGGTGCTGGCCGGGATGTCCGCACGTGGGATCATCAAATCTGAAGCGCACAGGCGGATCATAGGTGAACAACCGCAGCAGATAGCGCGCTATCCGAAGGAAGAGACCTTAGCCATTTCCGAACAGGTCGAGACGAGCTTCATGGAATGGATGCTGCGCGGCGATGCCTGTCCGGGTACAGAAATCAATGAGACGGAATTGGCTCGGAAGTTCGGCGTCGCGACAACGATTGTCCGTGAGTTTCTCAATCGATTTCAGAAATATGGGCTGATCGAGAAGCGTCAGAATGCGGGCTGGGTTTTTAAAGGGTTCACAGCCAGTTTCGCACTCGAATTGTTCGAGATCAGAGAGATGTTCGAAATGCGCTCCGCACGGCTTTTCGCTGCCCTGCCCGACGGGTCGCCCCTCTGGAAACAGATCCAATCCATGCGGGCGGCACATTTGGAACTGCTCGCGGATATCGACGCTCGGTTTCAGGATTTTTCGGAGCTGGACAGCCGCTTCCACCGGCTGATTACGGCAGTCGCGCCAAACCGCTTTATCGAAAGCTTCCAAGACGTGATAGCCATGGTCTTCCACTATCACTATCAGTGGAACAAGCGTGATGAACGCGCGCGGAATGAGGTCGCCATTAGCGAACATCTCGCGCTGATCGAAGCCCTCGAAAGCCGCAATATCGCGTTGATCGATCGCGCATACCGGTTGCATCTGACTTCCGCCCGCGAAACTTTGCTTCACTCGATCGCCTGATCGCATTGCATATACGGATGTGCGCAGGACGAGACGTTTTGCAGCAGCTTGTTAGAGCGGCTCAGTCTTTCCCGGAATCGATTTAACCCCGGCCTTCATCTCCCGCAGCCGTCGCTCGCGGCAGGCGGCGATCGCCCGGTCGATGATGAGGCTGGGGGCGAGGTGATCCTCGAAAACCATATCGACCTCAATCACCCGGCTCTTTTCGGCGAGCCGCGCTGCCTTGCCGTGATGAGCGGAAAGGCGGACGAAATCCTTGGAGGTGGTGACGATCAGAAGGCCCTGCCGTTCGGCGGTCGTCAGGATGTCATCGATCTCCTCCTCGGTCAGGTGCTCGTGATCTCCGAAGGACTTGGCGACGACAATTTCGGCGCCGCGGGATTCGACCGTGCGGAAGAATTTGGCGGGATCGGCGATGCCGGCGAAGGCAAGCACCTTGCTGCCGGCCAGCGTATTGTCGCCGCGCACTTTCAGCGATGCGGTGAAATAGGGCTTCGCCGCGCGCGCCGCCATGCGGACGATCCTGTCGGCGGCATTGCCGCCGCCGACCTTCAGCAGCGCCGTCGCAGAGCGCAGCTGCTGGCGGACCGGAGCACGGACCGGGCCGCCCGGCACGATATGGCCGTTGCCAAGGCCGCGCGTCGCGTCGATGACCAGCAGGGCATAATCGATCGCCAGCCGGGCGCTCTGGAACCCGTCATCCATGATGATGAGATCGGCGCCCTCCGCCACCAGGCGCTGAGCCCCTTCGACGCGCCGGCGGGAAATCACCGTCAGGGCCTCCTGGGCAAGCAGCAAGGGCTCGTCGCCGACGGCAATCGCCCAGTGATGATCGGGATCGACCACGGTCGTCACATCGAGCGAGCCGCCGTAGCCCCTGCTGAGAAAGCCGGGCTTCAGCCCCTTCGCCTTGGCGGCGCGAGCGATCGTCAGCGCCGTCGGCGTCTTGCCGGCGCCTCCGACGGTGAAATTGCCGACGCAGATGACCGGAATGGGAACGGAGGCGCGACGCGCATGGGCCATGCGGTGGCCGGCGATACGGCCATAGAGAAAAGAAAGCGGCAGCAGCAGCCAGGCCCGCCAATCGGCTTTCCTCCACCAGAACGGCGGCGCTTCGGATATCATCTTGCCGTCCCGCTCCCCTGCCCGCCTCTGTTTACGGCCAGTCCCCTGCTTCTCGACGGAGGAATTGAGAAGCCAAAACCTGAAAAAATGCAAGCCCTTACCCGTCAGGCCGGCTGCAGGTCCGGCAGCAGGGTCTCGATGGCGGTGATATCGTCGAGCACATGATCGGCCGCAGCGGTCAGCGTCTCCCGCGAACCGGTGCCGGTCAGCACCGCAATCCGCAGGCCAGTGCCGGCATTCAGACCCATGTCCAGATCGTGATTGTTGTCGCCGACCATGGCGACCTCTTCAGGCGAAAGACCGGTCGCGGCACAGAAGCCGAGCACCATGCCCGGCTCCGGCTTGACGCCGAAACCGCTGTCGTAGCCGGCGATATAATCGACATAGCGGGCGAAACCGAAGCGTTCGGCCGTCTGGCGGATCGACCGTTCATTGTCGCTGGAGGCGACACCGAGCTTGAAGCCGCGCCGATGCAGCCGGGCGAAAAAACCGGCGAGGTCGGTCACCGGCACGGAAAATTCGGCGGCGCTGGAAAAGAGCTCGTCGAGGCGGACGGTCAACTCGTCGACATCGACCATCGAACCCGCGGCAACAAGGCCCGAAGCGATCTGGCGGGTATTGCCGGCTGCAAGCAGGCTGTCGGGAACGATATGGCCGGTCAGCGGATCCATACCGCAGGCCGAAAGCAGCTGGTTGGCGAGAAGCTCGTCCCCTTGGGCGGCGATGCGGGCAAGCTCGCGGTTGACCGGCAGCCAGCTCTCATCATAGTCGAGCAGTGTGCCGTCCTTATCGAAGAGGATGCCTTTGATAGGCGCCACAGCCGACATGTTCGCTCCTCAGACCTGGGCCGCGGCCTTGGGCAGCAACCGCGCCTTCACCGTCAGCGGATTGATATAGGGTTCCAGCCCCTTGACTGTCGCAGTCAGCGCACCGCGCATTTCGTGCACCGCGGTGATGCCGGCTTCGATCATATTGCGGCGGGCTTCGTCATTGGTCAGCAGGTAATGCACGCCCTTGGCCAGCATTTCGGTATCGCGCACCATGCGGGCGCTGCCGCTGCGGGCAAGCTTCTGATAGGCATCGCGGAAATTCTGCACGTGGCCGCCGGAGAGAATGGCGCAGCCGAGCATGGCGGGCTCCAGCGGGTTCTGGCCACCTTCGGCAAAGAGCGAGCGGCCGACGAAGGCGATTTCCGTCAGTCTCAAATAGAGGCCCATTTCGCCGATCGTATCGCCGAGAAAGATATCGACATCGGCGGACAAGACATCGTCGCGGGTGCGGCGGGCGACCTTCAGCCCCTGCTTGACCAGGGCCGCCTCGATCTCGTCGCTACGCTCGGGATGGCGCGGCACGATGATCGTCAATTGCCGGTCGCGCTCCCTCAACGCCCGGTGAACGATGGCGGCGGCGTTCTCCTCGCCGTCGAAGGTCGAGATCGCCGCCCAGGTCTTTCTCTCGCCAATCTGCTTCTTATAGCGGGCGAAGACAGCGCTGTCATAAGGTGGTGCGTCGGTATCGACCTTCAGATTGCCCGACGTGATGACGGGGACGGCGCCGAGATCGCGGAAACGTTCGGCATCGACATCCGACTGGGCGATGACGAGGGCAAGATTCTCGAACAAGGCTTCGGCGATCGCCGGGCGGCGGCGCCAGCGGGCGAAGGAGCGGTCCGACATGCGGGCATTGATCAGGATCTGCGGAATGCGGCGGCGGCCAAGCTCCAGCACCGTTGCCGGCCAGATCTCGGATTCGGCGATGATGGCGCAATCGGGCTGCCAATAGTCAAGGAAACGGCTGACGGAGGGCTTCAGGTCGAGCGGCACATATTGATGGATCGCTTCCTGGCCGAGGCGCTCGGCAGCGAGCTTGGCCGATGTGATGGTGCCGGTCGTCAGGACGACATGGATGTCGCGGCGGCGGATTTCGCGGATCAACGGGATGACGGCATTGGTTTCACCAACGCTTGCGGCGTGGAACCAGAGGAGCGGGCCCTGCGGCCGGTTGGCACTCGGATAGCCGAAGCGTTCCAGGCGGCGCGCCCGGTCTTCCTTGCCCTTGGCCGTGCGGTAGGTGATATAGAGACCGACGACAGGAGAGGCCACGGTTCCCGCCAGACGGTATGCGCTCAAACCGAAGCGCGCCATTCGGGAACTCATTGCGCCAGCCTCCGATCCAAACCGATCGACATCAAACCCATTCCCTCATTATCGTTGCGGCCGCAATGACCGATCAATTTGTTCAGAATGCGTCAGACAATCCGGATCGACGGGCGTCGATGCACGAAAACCCCGCTCGCCGAGCGGTCGGCCGCCAGCATTTGTCGAGGTCAGTTGCCCTTGGCCTTTTCCTGCGGATCAAGGAGACGATGCATGTGGACGATGAAGTAGCGCATATGCGCATTGTCGACCGTCTGCTGCGCCTTCGCCTTCCAGGCTGTCAGCGCCGTGGCATAATCCGGGAAAATGCCGACGATATCGAGACCCTGCAGATCACGGAACTGGACGTCATCGAGGCTTTCCAGTTCGCCGCCAAAAACGAGATGCAAAAGCTGCTTACCGGATTCAGTCATTTTTTGTTCTCTTTCTGCCTATTCTCCTCCGCCACCCCATCTGCGGGATTTTGACGAAAACGTCAACTGTCTCGTCGTCCCGCAAAGGCCGCGAGGAATTCGCCAAGGCGGGGCGTCGGGGCCGCGCAGAGGACTTTATGGGTGACATCGGCGCGGTTGTAGACGATCGGCTTGCCTTCGAGGTCGACGAGACCGCCGCCGGCGCAAACGAGGATCAGATCGGCGGCAGCGAGGTCCCAATCATGTGAATTGCCCTTGACGAAGGTGCCTTCCAGACGACCGTCCGCCACCATGGCGATGCGATAGGCGAGCGAAGGAATGTATTTCTCGCGCGTGACCCGGTCGCGAAACTCCGACGGGAAGGCCTTCAGCAGGTCTTCGCCGATCGCAAGGCGGCTCATCTCTTCCGGTCCGGCGGCCGAGACGGTGAAGGGGACGCCGTTCTTCAGCGCCACGCCGCCCTCGACCGCCTCATAAAACTCCTCGAGCGCCGGGGCATAGAGCACACCGGCGACCGGCCGGCCGCGATGAACCACCGCGACGCTGACGCACCAGACCTTCTGGCCGCCAAGGAAGGCGCGCGTGCCGTCGATCGGATCGATGATGAACAGCGTCTCGCGTGAGAGACGGTCGGCATCGTCCTCGGTTTCTTCCGACAGCCAGCCATAATCCGGCCGGGCTTTGCGCAGGATGGTCTCGAGAGTCTTGTTTGCGGCGAAATCGGCGGCGCTGACGGGAGAGCGATCCTTATTCTTCCACCAGACTTCAGGCGACTGGTTGAAGAAGCTGAAAGCGACGGCGCCCGCCTCTTTCGCAGCATCGGAGATCAGCGCGAGATCGCTCTGCCAGCGGGCCTTTTCCACGTCGCTCATCCCGTCAATCCGTTTCTCAATTCAATAGTGAGAGCATGATGTCGCCCGAAAACCGCTCACACTTTTCGGCATCATGCTCTAGCGCCCTGCGAGCGTCATGCCTTCGATGGCGAAGGTTGGCGCCGCAACGCCGAACTTGCGGTCGATGTCGTTTGCCGGCGTCAGGCGCATGAACATCTCCTTGAGGTTCGAGGCGATCGTCACCTCGGAAACCGGGAAGGTGAGTTCGCCGTTCTCGATCCAGAAGCCGGTGGCGCCACGGCTGTATTCGCCGGTGATCATATTGACGCCGTGACCGATCAATTCGGTGACATAGAAACCGTCACCGACGCTGCGGATCAAATCCTCCGGCGCGATGTCGCCGGGCTCCAGGGCGAGGTTGGTGGAGGAGGGCGAGACGGCAGTGCCGCCGCGCACGCCGCGGCCGTTGGTCTCCAGACCCAACTCGCGCGCGGTCGAGGTCGAGAGGAACCAGTGCTTCAAGACGCCGTCCTCGATCATCACCAGCCGCTCGCCGGACACACCCTCGCCGTCGAAGGGCCGCGAGGAAGGCCCCCGCACGATCAGCGGATCGTCGGTGATCGACAGGCCGGATCTCAGCACCTGCTGGCCCATCTTGTCGCGCAGGAAGCTGGACTTGCGGGCGACGGCAGCACCATTGATCGCACCGGCGATATGGCCGACGAAGCCGCGGGCGACACGCGGGTCGAAGATCACCGTGACGTCCTTGCCGGTCGGCACCTGGCGCGGATTGATGCGCTTGATCACCCGTTCGCCGGCGCGACGGCCGATTTCAGCGGGGTCGTCGAGCTCGGCATAATAGAGGCGGCTGTCGAAATCATAGTCGCGTTCCATGCCGGTGCCTTCGCCAGCGATGACGCTGACGGAATGGCCGAAACGCGAGGCCATGTAACTGCCCTCGAAACCGTGCGAGGTGACAAGAACGAGGCCACCCATGCCAGCCGACGCACCGGCGCCGGAGGAATTGGTGACACCCTTGACCGCAAGGGCGGCTGCTTCTGCGGCAAGGCTCGCCTCGCGCAACATCTCGGAGGAGACCTCGGTGGTGTCGAGCAATTGCAGGTCGGGATAGGATTTCGCAAGGCTCGCCTCATCCGCAAGGCAGGCGAAGGGGTCTTCCGGGGAAACCTTGGCCATGGCGACGGCGCGTTCGGCCAGCGCCTGGAGATCGAAGCCCGGATTGGCCGAAACGCTGGCGACACGCTTGCCGATGAAGACGCGCAGGGAAAAATCGTCGCTTTCGGAGGATTCCGTGCCCTCGACCTTGCCGAGGCGGACGCTGACCGATTGTGAGCGCGACCGGACGACGACAGCGTCGGCGGCATCGGCCCCTGCCTTCCTTGCCAGATCGATCAATTGACTTGCGCGGGAAAGAAGTGTCGAGGAATCAATTTCAGAGGACATGATTTGGCCTTTCCTTCGGCTTCCATTTATTGTGCACTCTCCAAAGCATCAAGGCCGCCGCCGCCGATTCTTTGTCGGGGCTGCTTGCTTGCTCCCTGCCGTTGAAAGAAATTGCCAGCATGTCAGCGCCCAATGCCCTTTTTTCCGAAACGATCCTGCTGCTTGGCGGCGCGGTGGTCGCCGCGCCGATCTTCAAGAAACTCGGGCTCGGCACGGTGCTCGGCTACCTCGCCGCCGGCATCGTCATCGGCCCGGTCTTCCACGGCATTACCGACGGCGAACAGATCCTCGCCGTCGCCGAACTTGGCGTCGTTTTCCTGCTCTTCATCATCGGGCTGGAGTTGAAACCCACCCGCCTCTGGCAGATGCGGCGCGACATCTTCGGTCTCGGCACGGCGCAGGTGGTGGTGACGGGGCTGGCGCTGACCGCACTTGCCTGGTTTTCCCAGGTTCTCGACTGGCGCGGCAGCATCATTGCCGGCTTCGGCCTGGCGCTGTCTTCGACGGCCTTTGCCATGCAGATCCTCGAGGGCGACGGCGACGTCAATACGAGGTATGGGCAGCGCTCCTTTTCGATGCTGCTGTTCCAGGATCTGGCGATCGTGCCGCTGCTGGCGCTGATCACCATCCTCGACGGCGGCGACAAGGGCAACAACGCGCCGCTCTTCGATTTCGCCGTCGCCGTCGGCGCGGTTGCGGCGATGATCGTCATGGGGCGCTACCTGCTGACGCCGCTTTTCCAGATCATCGCCCGCACCGGCGCGCGCGAGGCGATGATCGCCGCAGCCCTCTTCGTCGTCATGGGATCGGCGAGCCTGATGCAGCTTGCGGGGCTTTCGATGGCGATGGGCGCCTTCCTATCCGGCGTGATGCTTGCCGAATCCTCCTACCGGCACGAATTGGAGGCGGATATCGAGCCGTTCCGCGGCGTGTTGCTCGCCATCTTCTTCATCGCCGTCGGGCTGTCGCTGGAACTCGACGTCCTCGCTGACAACGCGCTCTTCATCATCGTCGCCGTGCCGATCATCATGGCCATCAAGGCGATCGTCATCTATGGGCTCTGCCGGATCTCGGGCTCCCCGCACAACGATGCGATCCGCATCGCCTTCCTGCTGCCGCAGGGCGGCGAATTCGGCTTCGTGCTGTTCACCGCAGCAGGTACGACCGGGCTGATGTCGACGAGCACCGCCTCGCTGCTGATCGCCATCGTCACGCTCTCCATGGCGCTGACGCCGATCGGGGCGGCCCTTTCGAAGCGGCTGCTCAACGGCGACGAACAGGAGGAACTGGACGAGGATTTCGAAGGCGCGGGCGCCGACGTGCTGATGGTCGGCTTCTCGCGTTTCGGCCAGATCGCCGCCCAGATCCTGCTTGCCGGCGGGCGCAGCGTCACCGTCATTGATTTTTCGGCCGACCGCATCCGCCAGGCCTCCTCTTTCGGCTTCCGCATCTATTTCGGCGATGGCGCCCGCAAGGACGTGTTGCGCTCGGCCGGCATCGACCGGGCAAAGATCGTGCTTGTCTGCACGCAGAAGAAGGAACTCACCGACAAGATAGTAGAGCTGGTGCAGGCCGACTATCCGCACACGCGGCTCTACGTGCGCTCCTACGACCGCATCCACTCAATCGAACTGCGCAACAAGGGCGTCGACTACGAACTGCGTGAAACGCTGGAATCGGGCCTGCTCTTCGGACGGCGAACACTGGAGGCGCTCGGCGTTTCCGAGGTGGACGCCTACGAAATCGGCGAGGATATCCGCAAGCGCGACGAGGCGCGCCTGGTGCTGCAGGTGTCCGAAGGATTGCAGGCCGGGCGCGACATGCTGTTTTCCCACCCCGTCCGCCCCGAACCGCTGGTCAAGCCGAAGCGCGCTGCCGATCCCTTCGAGGACGACCCGCTAGCTGGAACCGTGGATGCATCGGCGGACGCTTAGACGAAGGAATGGAGCATTATTTCTTCAGCCGAGCCTCAATTTCCCGGTCAAGGGCGAATTTCAGGTCGTCCTTGACGCCGACGGACATGGCGAGGACTTCGCGGGCCTTGAGGAAATCCATGACGCCGGTGCGGCCGACCGTCGGGCGCAGGAAGATATGCGGCGGGCGAAGCTTCAGCTTCAGCGAGATCGCCGTCTGCATCATCAGCTGGCCGGAACCGAAGATGCTCTCCATGCGGTTCGGAATATGGGTGCCGTCACCTTCCGGCGCGCCGACGACATCGATGCCGACGACGATGTCGGCAAGATCCATCAGGCATTCATAGGGCACCGGATTGCTGATGCCGCCATCGATCATCACGCGGTCGCGCAGGCGCACCGGCATGAAGACGGCGGGGATGGCGGAAGAGGCCGCGAGTGCGGGAAACAGCTCGCCCTGTTCGATGATGACTTCGCACTGCCCGTAATAATCCGTGGTGATGACCTTCATCGGGACCAGCAGATCCTCGAAGCGGGCCGGCAGCTCGGACGGCAGGAAGGCTTTCAGGATCCGCTCCAGATTGAACTGGCCGATGCGGATACCCTTGGCCACCGCATCGCGCACCGTCGCCGGCCTCAGGCCCCAGATGCGAGCGACGACCGCCGTCTTGTTGCCGACGGTCGTCAGCGCATGTTCGCGGATTTCGGCGCCGGACATGCCAGCGGCCATGCCGGCCGCCATGATCGCGCCGATCGACGAGCCTGATACCGCCACCGGGCGGATGCCGAGTTCATCGAGCGTCTCGATGACATGGATATGGGAAAGCCCACGCGCACCGCCGCCGCCAAAAGCGACTGCGACGGTCGGCACATCGCTGATCGCAGGCAATTTCGGGCTGATGATCTCTGCCTGCTGCACGCCCGCCCCCGCTTATTGCGGCTGATATCGGAAGAAATGCACCCTCGTATCGCCAAAGATGCGGCTTTCGAGGAAAACATAGGAAGGATGCACGGAAACGACAACATCGGCGCGTTCTTCGAGCACCGCAATGGCGCCTGGCCGCAGCCAGCCGCCTTCGGCCGCCGCCGCCATCGCCTTTTCGCCGAGACCCTTGCCATAGGGCGGGTCGGCAAAGAGCACGTCGAAGGGTTCGAGATTGCCGACGCTGCCGAGATCGGTCGCATCCCGGCGCAGGATGCGGCTGCGGCCGTGCAGGCCGAGCGCATCGATGTTCTCCCAGAGCAGCGCCCTGCCCTCGACGCTGTTTTCGACAAAGAGCGCATGGCGACAGCCGCGTGAAACCGCTTCGAGGCCGACGGCGCCGGTTCCGGCAAAAAGGTCGAGGATCCGGGTGCCATCGACGCATTCCGGATAGGCATGGCTCAATATATTGAACAGGCTCTCGCGCGTCCGGTCGGCAGTCGGCCGAATCTCGTTGGATTTTGGCACGGCGAGAGGCCGTCCGCGAAACTCACCGCCGACGATCCGCACCGCGCGTCATTCCTTTTCCTTTAGCACCACCTCTGGACGGCCCGCCCGCAGGCCTGTCGCCGCCCGGCCTGTCACCGCCCGGCTTGGCGCCTTTCGGCTTGCCGGAAAAATTCTTAGGCCCGCCGGGCTTGCCCGCGAAGCTCTTGCCGCGGGGCTTGTCACCCGCAGGCTTGTCGCCGAACGATCTTTCGCCGCGCGGACGCTCGGAGCGGCCCTCACTGGCAAAACTTCTGGCTGCCCGCGGACGTTCGTCGCCTTCCTCGCGCGGCCTGCGATCACCACGTGGCTTGTCGCCGAAGGGCCGGTCTCCACGCGACGGACGATCGCCGAACGGCCGGTCGCCGCGCGGACGCTCCGAACGGCCCTCACCGGCGGAGCTTCTGGCCGCCCGAGGACGCTCGTCACCGTCCGCACGCGGCTTGCGATCACCGCGCGGCTTGTCGCCGAAGGGGCGATCCCCACGCGGGGGACGATCACCGAACGGCCGGTCGCCGCGCGGACGCTCCGAACGGCCCTCACCGGCGGAGCTTCTGGCGGCACGAGGCCGCTCGTCACCATCCGCACGCGGCTTACGATCACCCCGAGGCTTGTCGCCGAAGGGCCGATCCCCACGCGAGGGACGATCACCGAACGGCCGTTCGCCGCGCGCCGGGCGGTCGCCAGAACCGCGGTCTTCGCGGGCGGGGCGATCGCCAAAGCCGCGCTTGCGGCCGAAGCCCTCGCCCTCATCCTTGCGGCGGGGCTCTTCGCTCGAGCGGATCCATTCGCCATCCTCTTCGCGCACACGGTTCACCTGGGTGCGCGGGCGATCTTCGATGCGATCGAAACCAGTGCCTTTTGCCGGCGACTGCTCGCCGCGCTTGCGTGCGGTCTGCGCATTCTTGGCAGCTTTCGCCGCGGCCTTTTCGCCGAGCGGCCGGGCGCCCGGCGCCATCCAGACATTGGCGCTGCGGCGCTGACCGAGCGGCTGGGGACGCTTCGGCTTCTCGTCGTCCCTGCGGCCGCCGTCACGGCGGTCATCATCTCTGCGCGCCCCACCGTGGCGGTCGTCGCGCTTGGTGTCGAGGCGGCTCAGCGCCCGTTCGCGCTTGTCCTCGTCACGGCGCGGCCGTTCGCGCTTTTCCGGTGCTGCCGGCTCTGCCTCTTCCTCGGCGGCGACCGCCGCCGCATTGTAGATGGGCGCGTCGAAATTCGCCTTGGCTTCCTCGATGAGGCGCGGGCCGAGCTGGTCGCGCAGCGTGCGGCCGCGCACCTCGACGACATGACCTTCCGGCAGGTCGCCGAGCTGGAACGGGCCATAGGAAATGCGGATCAGGCGATTGACGTCGAGGCCGAGCGCGCCAAGCACGTTCTTGATTTCGCGGTTCTTGCCTTCGCGAAGACCCATGGTAATCCAGACGTTCGAGCCTTGCGTGCGATCGAGCGTCGCCTCGATCGAGCCGTAGAGCACACCGTCGACGGCGATGCCGTCCTTCAGCTTGTCGAGCGCGTCCTGATCGATCTCGCCATGGGCGCGGACCCGGTAACGCCGCAGCCAGCCGGTCGCCGGCAGCTCGAGCGCCCGGGCGAGACCGCCGTCATTGGTCAGGAGCAGCAGGCCTTCGGTGTTGATGTCGAGGCGGCCGATCGACATGACGCGCGGCAGTTCTTCCGGCAGGTTGTCGAAGACAGTCGGCCGGCCTTCCGGATCGGCATTGGTGGTCACCAGCCCGGTGGGCTTATGATAAAGCCACAGCCTGGTGCGTTCGATGCCGCGGATCGGCACGCCGTCGACTTCGATGCGGTCGGCGAGCGTGACGTTGACGACGGGGGTTTCGAGAACCCTGCCGTTCAGCGTCACACGGCCTTCCATGATCATGCGTTCAATGTCGCGGCGGGAGGCGACGCCGGCGCGCGCCATCACCTTTGAAATGCGTTCGGCCTTGGCCTCGCCATCGGTCTCGGCCGCGATTGGACGTGCGGCTGCAGCCTTTGCCGGCTTCGCATCGCCCGGCTTCGGCCCGGTGCCCCGTGAAAAGGGCTTTGCGCCCGGGCGTTTTGGCTTGTCTTTGGGTGTCATTTGTTGTTTGCCTGCCTTTTCGGCCTGTCTATCAGGTCACGCATCTGCGGTTAAGTGGAAATTCTTGCGATCGTGAAGACAAATCGTTTCATGGAGATGGCCCTCGAAGAGGCGCGTGCCGCCGGAGAACGCGGCGAGGTGCCGATCGGCGCCGTCGTCGTTGTCGACGATATTGCCGTTTCACGCTCCGGAAACCGCACGCGCGAGCTGAAAGACGTGACCGCGCATGCCGAAATCGCCGCGATCCGGCTCGCCTGCGAAGCGCTCGGGCAGGAACGTCTTGTCGGCGCCGATCTCTACGTGACGCTGGAGCCTTGCACCATGTGCGCAGCAGCGATCTCATTTGCGCGTATCCGCAGGCTCTATTACGGCGCCGAGGACCCGAAGGGCGGCGCTGTCGACAATGGCGTGCGATTCTATGCGCAACCGACCTGTCACCACGCTCCGGAGGTCTATTCCGGTTTCAACGAGGTCCAATCGGCCGATATGCTGCGAAGGTTCTTTTCGCAAAAGAGAGAGGCGCCGTAGTCCGGGCACCTAGGCGCGGCGGCGTCATCTTCGGCCTCGTGCCACGACCGTCTAGGTCGCGCCAATGGCTGCCCCTCACCCTAACCCTCTCCCCGTAAAAACGGGGTGAGGGGACGTGCCAAATGCGGCGTTGAGGTTGAGGAAACCGGTGCGGCATGTCCCTTCGCCCCGCAAGCGGGGAGAAGGTGGCGGCAGCCGGATGAGGGGCTGCTCGGCATTTAAACCAACCGAACAGCAGTGCCTACGCGCCGAGAGCCCCTATTGCAGGAGGTTCCACCACTGCTTGCCGGTGTTGGCGACCGCTGCATCCTTCTTGCGCTTTTTCTGCTTCTTGAGCTCGGGCTCACCGACATCGTCGAGCTTTGCCGGATCGTCTACAGTGCGGTAGCCGGGCGGCGGATCCGATATATAGCGGCGCTGATCGATATAGGAGCCCTTCTGCAAGGCGCGGGCTTCGCGATAGGCCTTGGTCTGTTCTTCCGTCGTGCGCCGGCCGCCTTCGATCGCAGAGCTGGCGAGCGGCGAGCGGTAATTCGGATTGTCCGAATTCGCGTCGGCTTCCGAAACGAGACGGGCGCGGGTCTCCTCCGGCGATTCAAGCCATTGCGGATTGTCCTTGTTGGCGACCGTCTGCTGCGGCGCAACGAGGGTCTCCTTCTGCGCCTGCGCCGGCAGCACCAGCGTCGGACGCGGCGTGTACTTGACGCCCTTGTTCTTCGGGTCCGGACCGGTCAACGACACGGACTGGCCGAGATCGTCGGTCAACTGTTCCATGGCGGTCTTGTCGGTGCCGTAGGTGGGGCTGCTGGCGCAACCGGACACCAGGGAACATCCCGCCACTACAACAGACAAGCAGGCGCCCATACGGAACCAATGCGTTGCTAACATGAAAACCCTTCCAGCCCAGCCGGTGCAATCGTCGCCCAACCGGACAACCGTCCCCCTGACGCAAAAATCCGGCCATTTTCAGGCAGCTTTTACCGGATGAACCGCGAAAGCGCAATTCACCCGGCAATATTCTTCACGTGAGCGCGGCGAGTTCGCGAAGGGCAGCAGCGTCGCGGGCTGAAACATCGGGATATTCCGGATCAGAACCGACATCCCTGGTGATGCGCCAGGAGCGGGCGCATTTTTCACCCTCTGCAAGCTTCGGCACGACGCTGACCTGAGGCACCTCAGCCAGGCGGAAGGCATCCGCTGGGCCTTCACCGGCCTTGATCTCGATTGCCGAGGTGATGCAGACTTCGGTGAAGTCCTGGCCTTCCAGCGCCTTCAGCAGCTCCGGATCGGCGATATGGACGACGGGAGCCGCTTCCAGCGAGGAGCCGATGCGCTTGTCCTTGCGCTCGATTTCCAGGGCGCCGGTCACGACCGAACGCACGGCGCGGATCTTCTTCCACTTCTCGGCCAGGGCATCGTTGCGCCATTCCTTCGCAACCGGGGCAAACTGCTCCAGATGCACTGAAACGGCGGACGGGTTGCGCGACAGCCAGGCCTCCTCGGTGGTGAAGGGCAGCATCGGGGCAAGCCATGTCACCATGCAATCGAAGATCTGGCGGATGACGTGCAAGCTGGCGCGCCGACGCAGGCTCGAAGGCGCGTCGCAATAGAGCGCATCCTTGCGGACATCGAAATAGAAGGCCGACAGCTCGACATTGGCGAAATCGATCAGCGCGCGGGCGATCTTCTTGAAGTCGAAGGCATCGTAGTTCTCACGCACCAGCTCGTCGAGTTCGGCCAGCCGGTGCAGCATCAGCTGCTCCAACTCCGGCAGGTCGGCAAGCGCGATCTCCTCGCCCTTGTCGTGGGCGAGCGTGCCGAGCATCCAGCGGATGGTGTTGCGCAGCTTGCGATAGGCGTCGACATTGGTCTGGATGATCGTCTTGCCGACGCGCAGGTCGTCGGCATAATCCGAGGTCATGACCCAGAGGCGCAGTATATCGGCGCCGGCGTCCTTCATCACCTCCTGCGGGGCGGTGACATTGCCCTTCGACTTCGACATCTTCTCGCCCTTCTCGTCCATGGTGAAACCATGGGTGAGGACGGCGTTGTAAGGCGCACGGCCGCGGGTGGCCGCCGATTCCAGCAGCGACGAATGAAACCAGCCGCGATGCTGGTCGGAACCTTCGAGATAAAGATCGGCCGGCCACTTCAGATCCGGGCGGTCTTCGAGCGTGAAGGTGTGCGTCGAGCCAGAGTCGAACCAGACGTCGAGGATATCCATGACCTGGGTCCAGCGGGAATGGTCGTGGTCATTGCCGAGGAAACGCTCCTTGGCGCCTTCGGCAAACCACGCGTCGGCGCCCTCATGTTCGAAGGCTTCGAGGATGCGGGCGTTGACGGCTTCATCGACCAGAACCTCGCCCTCATCGTCGGCAAAGACGGCGATCGGCACACCCCAGGCGCGCTGGCGCGAGAGCACCCAGTCCGGGCGGCCCTCGATCATGGCGCGCAGGCGGTTCTGGCCAGCGGCCGGCACGAAGCGCGTATCATCGATTGCACCGAGCGCGCGCGAACGCAGCGTCGTGCCGTCGGCAAGGGTCTTGTCCATATAGACGAACCATTGCGGCGTGTTGCGGAAGATGACCGGCTTCTTCGAGCGCCAGGAATGCGGATACTGGTGCTTCAGACGGCCGCGGGCAAAGAGCGCGCCGCGGGCGATCAGTTCCCTGATGACACGGTCGTTGGCATCGCCCTTCTTGCCGTTGTCGTCGATGACGCGGGCGCCCTCGAAGCCGGGAGCGTCCGATGTGTAGAAGCCGCCGTCGTCGACCGGGAACGGGATCTTGGTGTCGATGCCGCGCGCCTCAAGCGTGCGGACAGCCGACATCCAGGCATCGAAGTCTTCGCGGCCGTGGCTGGGTGCGGTGTGGACGAAGCCGGTGCCGGCGTCATCGGTGACGTGGTCGCCATCGAGCAGCGGCACGAGGAATTCATAGCCGTCGCCGAGACCCTTGAAGGGATGGGCACAGGTCATTTCTGCGAAGTCGGCCGCAGAGACATCACGCAAGCGCTTGTATTGCAGCTTGGCCTTGGCAAAAGATTCTTCGGCCAATTTATCGGCAAAGATCAGCTTCTCGCCAGGACGCGGGCCAAAATCGTTCTCGGCGACCGTTACTTCATAGAGGCCGTAGGAGATGCGCGGCGAAAAGGAGACCGCGCGGTTGCCGGGGATTGTCCAGGGCGTGGTCGTCCAGATGACGACGAACGCATCCTTGAGCGCGGCCGGACCTTCGACGACGGGGAATTTCACCCAGATCGTGTCGCTCTCATAATCCTGGTATTCGACCTCGGCCTCGGCCAGCGCCGTGCGCTCGACGACCGACCACATGATCGGCTTGGAGCCGCGATAAAGCTGACCGCTTGCGGCGATCTTCAAAAGTTCGCCGGCGATGCGCGATTCCGCATGGAAGTTCATCGTCGTATAGGGATTGTCGAAGTCGCCCTCGATGCCGAGGCGCTTGAACTCTTCCGCCTGGACCTTGATCCAGCCGGCGGCGAATTCACGGCATTCCCGGCGGAATTCATTGACCGGGACCTCGTCCTTGTTCTTGCCCTTCTCGCGGTACTTCTCCTCGATCTTCCATTCGATCGGCAGGCCGTGGCAATCCCAGCCGGGCACGTAATTGGCGTCGTACCCGCGCATCTGGAACGAACGGTTGATGACGTCCTTGAGGATCTTGTTCAGCGCGTGGCCGATATGGATGTTGCCGTTGGCATAGGGCGGGCCATCGTGAAGGACGAATTTCTCGCGGCCGGCGGCGGAAGCACGCAGTTTCTTGTAAAGACCCATCTCCTGCCAGCGCTTGACGAGTTCCGGTTCCTTCTGCGGCAGGCCGGCGCGCATGGGAAAATCGGTCTCGGGCAAATAGAGGGTCTTCGAATAGTCGATCTTTTCGGCTGTGTCGGTCATGTCTGACAATCGTTTTCTGGCGGCCCAGGAAGGGGCGCAACGGGCGTGAAATAGCTGGTGACGGAAGCGCTCGTATCCAAGCGCCAAAAACCCGGACCTTCCGGCCGCTTAGCGCGCGCGGAAGGCCGGGCCGATAATTCGCATCATCATTGCCAGCCGATATTTCGTCATCGCGCCGGTTCATAGGCGTTTTTGCCGGGAAAAGGAAGAGAAGAATTCGCGGCCCGCAATCGGCATAAGTGGCTGGGATCGCCGGTAGCCGCATCGTTCCGGAAAGCCTAAGGCTGGAAACTCTGTGCGGCTTGCGTTATATATCTGACTATCTGACCAGACAAGATTGAGAGCCAGAGGCATGAAACAAATCACGAAGCAAAGCTGGAAGCTCGAAGACGCGAAAGCGCGGTTCAGCGAGGTGGTCCGCCGCGCACACAGCGAAGGACCACAGCGCGTAACCGTTCGCGGCCGGGACAGCGTTGTCGTCATCAGCGCCGAAGAGCTCGACCAACTGACCAAATCCGAACCGAAAAAGCCTTTCGTCGCCTTCATGGAAAGCCTCGATCTCAAAGAGCTCGACCTTGAGCGAGAGGCAGATTACGGACGGGATGCCGAGCTGTGATCGGCTGGCTGCTTGATACCAACGTCATTGCCGCGCTGATCAATCCGAACGGTGCACCCTCCGTCAAATCCTGGGCTGCGGCTCAAGACGAGAAGAAGATGTTCATCAGCATCCTCACACTGGCGGAATATGACAAGGGCATCGAAAACCTGCCTGAGGACGATCAAAACCGCTATCGTTATGCGGCCTCCCGCGATGCGCTGGAGGAAAGGTTTTCGCAACGCGTTCTTTCGCTGAGCGACGCAGCCGTCAGGCACTGGGGCGTCATTTCAGGGCGCGTGAAACTGAGGACTGGACATGCGCCGTCGGTTGTCGACACGATGCTCGCCGCTACGGCAATCGAGCACAATCTCTACCTGGTAACGCGAAACGTCAGGGATACGCGCTTCTCCGGCGCAGCAATCTTCGATCCATGGACGAACGATCCCGGTCAATTTCCCCTGAGCCGAAGATAGCTCAAGGCCACTCAGGAAAAGCACAATTTCCGGTCAAGCGCGCCGAGCGGCTTAACACCCGCAAGCAGTGCCCTCGCCTCTTCCTCGTCGCGCTTGATCTGGGCGACCAGCGGATCGAGGCCGTCGAATTTCAGCTCAGGTCTAATATAGCCGAAGAAGGAGACGGAGCAGAGCTGGCCGTAGAGATCGCCGTTGAAATCGAAAAGATAGGTTTCGAGCAGCGGCGCGCCGTTTTCCGTCACCGTCGGACGGCGGCCGTAGCTTGCGACGGCGTCGTGGAGCGTGCCGTCCTGACGGCGAAAGCGGACGGCGTAGATGCCGGCGGCAAGATCGACCTCCGGCGGCAGGCGCATGTTGGCCGTCGGGAAACCGAGTTGGCGGCCGAGCTTTTCGCCGTCGATCACCTCGGCTTCCACCGTATAGCGGTAACCGAGCATGCCGGCGGCTTCGCTGACATTGCCCTCATTGAGGAGCGCGCGGATATGGCTCGAAGAGACGACATCGGCGTTTTCGTCGCGGAAGGCATCGATCAGGGTGACGCCGAAGCCGTAGGTCTGGCCGGCATTCATCAGGAAGGCGGGACCGCCCTCGCGGCCGCGGCCAAAATGGAAATCGAAGCCGGTGACGACTTCGGAGGCGCCGAGCCAATCCTTCAGGATCGAATGGATGAAATCATCGGCCGAGCGCTGCGAGAATTCGTAATCGAAGGGGTATTCGATGACGGCGCTGAAACCCAGCGTTTCCAGGATGCGGGCCTTCAGGGGCGCGGGCGTCAGGCGAAAGACCGGCGTCTGCGGCCGGAAGACCGTGCGCGGATGCGGCTCGAAGGTCAGCACCAAAGCGGGGATGCCGCGCGCCTTGGAGATTTCGAGCGCTCGGTTCAGCACCGACTGATGGCCGCGGTGCACGCCGTCGAAATTGCCGATGGCAATGACGCCGCCCTTCAGATGGGCGGGCAAGGGTTCGCGGGTTTCATTGCGGTGGAAGACGGTCATCGGCTGGCTTCTCTTCATGCAAGGCGTGTCTTCATGCAAGGCGGGGCATCCACCACTTCGGCGCGGCGTTTTCCCGTTCGAGATAGGCGTTGAGGATCGCCTCGTCGGTCTCGCCGTTGAGAGTATATTCCTTGGCGTGGATACCACCGCTGATGTAGAGGAGGTCGAGGCCGTAATTCAAGGCGCCCCGCACATCGGTCGGCATGCCGTCGCCGATCGCCAGCACGCGCTCGACCGGGAAATCGCCGCGAAGCTCGCGGGCAGTCGCAAGCGTTGCCTCGTAGATCGGCCGGTGCGGCTTGCCGGCGATGCGGGTTTTTCCGCCGAGCTGCTGGTAATAGGCGGCCATGGCGCCGGCGCAGGGGATGATGCGATGGCCGCGCTCGACAATGAGGTCGGGATTGGCGCAGATCATCGGCACGTCGCGGGCTTTGAAATCGAGAAGCATATCGGTGTAATCCTCCGGCTTCTCCGTCTCGTCGTCGAAAAAGCCGGTGCAGACGAGCGATTGCGCTTCGCCCGCCAGCCGGCGTTCGACGCCAATGCCTTCGAGAAGCGCTTTGTCGCGCTCGGGGCCGAGCAGAAAGACGGTCTTCGGCCCTTCGGCGATCAGCCCGCGCGTGACGTCGCCAGATGTGACGATCCTGTCATAGGCGTTGTCGGGAACGCCGATCTGGCGCAACTGCTCGACCACCTGCCAGGAAAGGCGCGGCGAATTGGTGATGAGGATGACGGCGACGCCGTTCTCGCGCGCCGCTTCAAGGGCGGCTGCCGCCTTCGGGAACGGATCGACGCCGTTGTGAACGACGCCCCAGACATCGCAGAGCACCACATCATATCGACCTGATATCTCCGAGAAGTATTCTATCCGCCTGGCCATTCCGATTTCCCGATTTGTTTCAATCACCGGTGACATTGCAAACGCGCAAGACGATGGCAAGGCATTTTCTTCGCTGCCCGGCCCATGCGAAGAACTCGAACGCGATCCGACGGCGGGGATCGGCAAAGGGTCTGACGATTATCCCGAAACGGCAGATCGCCGACGGCGGACGACTTCGGCAAAGGTTGGCCGCGCCGGCGTTTCGGCCGCAATCTCAGGCTATTCTCAGGCCTCTTCACAATTCCGGCACAAAAATTCGTGATTGCTCTCATTGACTCCTTTCGGAGCCATCCCTAAATGCTCGTCGCTAGCACTCACCGCAAGGGAGTGCTAACATCTATCCATGTGGGCCACTCCGGCCCGCGAATGTCATTCGATCGAGGGATTAGACAATGGCAAGCACCAACTTCCGCCCCCTTCACGACCGCGTCGTTGTTCGCCGCGTTGAGTCCGAAGCCAAGACCAAGGGCGGCATCATCATTCCCGATACCGCCAAGGAAAAGCCGCAGGAAGGCGAAATCGTCGCCGTCGGCTCCGGCGCACGCGATGAGTCCGGCAAGGTCGTCGCACTCGACGTCAAGGCTGGCGACCGCATCCTGTTCGGCAAGTGGTCCGGCACCGAAGTCAAGATCGACGGCGAAGACCTGCTGATCATGAAGGAAGCCGACATCATGGGCATCATCGGCTGATCGGCCGACCTGCTTTCCCGAAATGGCTGACGGGCGTTTTGCCCGAACAACTCGAATTCAGGAGTTACTAATATGGCATCTAAAGAAATCAAGTTTGGCCGCACCGCGCGCGAAAAGATGCTGCGCGGCGTCGACATTCTCGCCGATGCAGTGAAGGTCACGCTCGGCCCCAAGGGTCGTAACGTCATCATCGACAAGTCCTTCGGCGCTCCGCGCATCACCAAGGACGGCGTTTCCGTCGCCAAGGAAATCGAACTCGAAGACAAGTTCGAAAACATGGGCGCCCAGATGGTCCGCGAAGTTGCTTCGAAGACCAACGACATCGCCGGCGACGGCACCACGACTGCAACCGTTCTTGCCCAGGCGATCGTTCGCGAAGGCAACAAGGCCGTTGCAGCCGGCATGAACCCGATGGACCTGAAGCGCGGCATCGATCTTGCTGTTGCCGACGTCGTGAAGGATCTCCAGGCCAAGGCCAAGAAGATCTCGACCTCGGAAGAAGTTGCACAGGTCGGCACGATTTCGGCAAATGGCGACAAGCAGGTCGGTCTCGACATTGCTGAAGCCATGCAGAAGGTCGGCAACGAAGGTGTCATCACCGTCGAAGAAGCCAAGACTGCCGAAACCGAACTCGAGGTCGTCGAAGGCATGCAGTTCGACCGCGGCTACCTCAGCCCCTACTTCGTCACCAATCCGGAAAAGATGATCGCCGACCTCGAAGACGTCTTCATTCTCCTCCACGAGAAGAAGCTGTCGAACCTGCAATCGATGCTGCCGGTTCTCGAAGCCGTCGTCCAGACCGGCAAGCCGCTCCTCATCGTCGCTGAAGACGTCGAAGGCGAAGCCCTCGCAACGCTCGTCGTCAACAAGCTGCGCGGCGGCCTCAAGATCGCTGCCGTCAAGGCGCCTGGCTTCGGCGACCGCCGCAAGGCCATGCTCGAAGACATCGCGATCCTGACGGGCGGTACGGTCATCTCCGAAGATCTCGGCATCAAGCTCGAATCCGTCACGCTCGACATGCTCGGCCGTGCCAAGAAGGTTTCGATCTCCAAGGAAAACACCACGATCGTCGACGGTTCGGGCGCCAAGTCCGACATCGAAGGTCGTGTTGCCCAGATCAAGGCCCAGATCGAGGAAACCACCTCCGACTACGATCGCGAGAAGCTGCAGGAACGTCTTGCCAAGCTCGCCGGCGGCGTTGCCGTCATCCGCGTCGGCGGCTCGACCGAAGTCGAAGTGAAGGAAAAGAAGGACCGCATCGACGACGCGCTCAACGCGACGCGCGCTGCTGTTCAGGAAGGTATCGTCCCCGGCGGCGGTATCGCTCTGCTCCGCTCCTCCACGAAGATCACCGTCAAGGGTGTAAACGACGACCAGGAAGCCGGCATCAACATCGTTCGCCGCGCCCTGCAGTCGCTCGTTCGTCAGATCGCTGAAAACGCAGGCGACGAAGCCTCGATCGTTGTCGGCAAGGTCCTCGACAAGAACGAAGACAACTTCGGCTACAACGCCCAGACATCCGAATATGGCGACATGATCGCCATGGGTATCGTCGACCCGCTCAAGGTCGTTCGCACGGCGCTGCAGAACGCTGCTTCTGTTGCATCGCTGCTGATCACCACCGAAGCCATGATCGCTGAACTGCCGAAGAAAGAATCGGCCGGCGGCGGCATGCCGGGCGGAATGGGCGGCATGGGCGGAATGGACATGATGTGATAGGCCAACGGCCTTTCACAGCATCGTTCATGAATCCGCCCATCATTTAAAGATGGTTCAGCGCGTCAAGCGCGCTGAACTGGCGGAATGGACATGATGTGATAGGCGAAAGCCATCACTGACTACCATTCCGGCATCCGGAACAGGAAGGGCGGCCCTCGGGTCGCCCTTTTCTTTTGCCCAAAGCGATTCGACGGGCGGCATAGTAATTTGCATAGCCGACGAACGCCTGCGCAGTTCTCTCCTGCGGGCCCCGGCACGAAGCTTGCGCTGAACTTGCGCTGCCTGCGTATTTATCAGCTCGCCGACATGCGAGAGATCACAGCAACATTTCCGGCCCGACGTGGAGTGAAAACGTTTGCAAAGCTCTCAAGGATGATATTCCCATGCCAATTCTCGCGAAATAGGCCGAAGATGCAGACATCCTAAGAAAAGCGGCCGATCCGAATACCCCTGAAAAAGCCGTTGCCGTTTGTCCAAAAGCCCCTATAAATCCGCGCTGCACTTCAACCGCGCCCGGCGATAATTCTCGCCAATAGACGAGGCCGGAGCGCGGAAAGCGATACGTTAACGTTCGGCTTCGAGGGCTCCGGTTACGGAGGCCAGATGGCCGTGGCAATAACCGCCGAAGGTAAGCGCGGGCATCATGCCCGCTGCTGCGTGATCCTGTTTCTTTGTGTTTGCCGAGCGTGCGGCCGAGGAGCCGCATCCGAACGGGGGAACGCCTTGTTTAACATCGCCAGAGCCAATGCAGGCGTACCTTTGACACCCAGCTCGCTTGATGACGCCAATCAAAATCATAAGACGTTGGCGCAGTTTTCCGTTTCCGAAGCCTGGACTGGAAATTTTTCCAGCGGCATGCTCCGTCTCGGCGAATGGAGCGCGATGCTGCACGGCCTTACCGCACAGGAATGCGGGCTGCTCGGCCTGATCCGCTGCTATGATGCCAAGGACCGCAGCCACATATTGGAGCTGTTCGAGCAGGCGGCGACGCTCTGCTCCTCCTTCTGTTTTTCGACGACGATCATCATGCCGAACGGCTTTCGCCAGCCGCTCTTCTGCATGGGAGAGTCCCAGGGGCTCGAGCAGAAATACAGCGGCAGCATGGCCGGCGTTTTCGTCTTTCCGCGCTTCAAGCAGGAAGGCGCAAGGCAGATCACGACAGCGCCGCGCAGCTTTTCAGACGCGCGAAGGACGCTGTAGCATTTTGAATTGCTGCATCGTTTTATTCGGTCGTCGGCAATAAGCCGGAGAAGCAAAATCAATGGCCGCCCCCGACGTCTGCGAGGGCGGCCTTTCTACTTTCCAGCTATCTTTTCGTTACTCCGGCTTGACCGGTATGTTGAGGCCCCTGGCACTTGCCGGACGAGCGATGCAGCGCTCCAGCCAATCCGAGACGGCGGGGAATGTCGCGTACTCGAGCACCTCGCGGCCGCCATAGAAGATGTCGGCGCCACGAACCCAGGTGAAGGTGGTGATGTCGGCGATTGTGTACTGATCGCCCATGATCCACTGGCGACCTTTCAGCCGGTCTTCGAGCACGCCGAGCAGGCGCTTGGATTCATCGCGATAACGCTCCACCGGATAGGAATTGTTGGCGACCTTGTCGGCGGCGAATTTGTAGAAATGCCCGAACTGGCCGAACATCGGGCCGATACCCGCCATCTGGAAAAACACCCACTGGATAGTTTCATATCGGCCGGCGGCATCGGCAGGGATGAGCTTGCCGGTTTTCTCCGCGAGATAAAGCAGAATGGCGCCGGATTCGAAAAGGCCGATCGGCTTCCCGTCCGGCCCGTTCGGATCGATGATCGCCGGAATGCGGCCGTTGGGATTGAGAGATTCGAATTCCGCCGACTTCTGCTCGTTGGCGGCGAAGGAAACATAATGCGGTTCATAGGGGAGGCCGAGCTCTTCGAGGGCGACGGAAACCTTCACCCCGTTCGGCGTCTGCAGGGAATAGAGCTGGATGATATCGGGATTTTTCGCCGGCCAGCGCGTCGTGATCGGAAATGCGGAAAGATCTGCCATCGGATTCTCCATGTTATCAGCCGACCATAAAAGACCCGGCTTGGCAAAGGCAAGCGGGGGCAGCCAATGCATGTCGCCCAAAAGTGCGCAGCGGTTTTGGGACAACGACATGCATGACAACAAAGATCTAAGCGCGTCGCATGAATGCAGTCGGACGCGACGCGCTTTGGAGATCGTTCCATATTAGTGAACGAAGTGTCCCCTTTCGTTTATCTTTCCACAACGCGAGAAAAGAGCGACATAGAGGCATCCGAGGTCGAAGCGGTGCCGGGGCACCAAGATCTCCAGAGTCCTTGAAACGGAGACAACGTCCATGTCGAACAACGTCATCATCCTGATTGCCCGTATCCTGCTTTCCTTCATGTTCATCCTTTCCGGCTTCATGAAGCTCACCGATCCTGCCGGTACTGCGGGCATGATCGCCGGTGCCGGCCTGCCGGCAGCATCCCTGCTGGCCTATGTCGCAGGCCTTTTCGAACTGCTGGCCGGCCTTGCGGTTCTCACAGGCTTCCAGGTCCGCATTGCCGGTTGGCTGCTCGCCGCCTTCTGTGTCTTCACGGGCATTGCCTTCCACCTGCCCTACGCAAGTGGCACGGAACTCGTGAACATTCTCAACCAGATCATGGTCATGAAGAATATCACGCTGGCCGGCGCGTACATACTGCTCGCCACCGTCGGTGCCGGCGCCTACTCGCTCGATGCCCGCCGCGGCGCCTACGTGGCCGCCTGATACCAGCAGACATCCTCCCGCAAATACGAAACCCGCCGTCATCCGACGGCGGGTTTTCTTGTGCCTGAATGGCCGGGATCAGAGGGCCGCGCGCACTGCCTCAATGATTGCTTGCACGGCGGGTTCACCGGCGTGGTTTTCCTTGCGGGCACGCACGAGGCAGGCCTGCGAATGCAGGATGACACCGTCCTGGAGCACCTTCAGGTGATTGGCGCGCAGCGTCGAGCCGGTGGAGGTGATATCGACGATGATATCGGCCGAGCCTGCGGCGGGAGCGCCCTCGGTAGCGCCCAGGCTTTCGACGATGCGATAAAGCTGGATGCCGTGCTGGCTCGAAAAGAACTGCTGGGTCAGCCGCCAGTATTTGGTGGCGATGGCTAGGCGTCGGCCGTGGCGGGCGCGGAAATCGGCGGCGACATCGACGAGATCGGCCATGGTGTCGACATCGAACCAGATCTCCGGCACGGCGACGACGACATCGGCATGGCCGAAGCCGAGACGGGCACAGAATTCGACGCGTTTGTCGACCTCGGCAAAACCCTCCCGCATCAGATCCTCGCCGGTGACGCCGAAATCGACGGTGCCATTGCCGATTTCACGGGAGATTTCGGAAGCCGAGAGGAAGGCGATCTCCACATCATCCCAGCCTTCGACGCGGCCGCGATAGGAGCGATCGTTGCCGACCGCAGAAATCGTCATGCCGGCACGTTCGAAGATCGCCGAAGCGTCTTCCTTCATCCGGCCCTTGGAGGGAAGCGCGATGGTGATGGTCATGCGGCTGCCCTTTCGGTTTCGATGCGGTCGAGCCAGAAGGAGAAGCCGACGGCCGGGATGCGGTCCGTCGCACCGAGGAAGGTCAGGAGCCGGTCGAAACGGCCGCCACCGGCCAGAACCGCGCTTGAACCTTCCACCGTCACCTCGAAGACGAGGCCGGTGTAATAATCGAGCGGCCGTCCGAAAGCGGCGCGGTAGTCGAGGCAGGAAAGATCGACACCGGCATTGAAAAGTGCTGCAACGCGGCCATTAAAGCGGGAAAGCGCATTGCCGAGTTTCAGGCCGGCAGCATCGGCGAAACCGGAAAGGGCTGCGGAAGCATTGACCAGCGGCACGTCGAGGGACAGAAATTCTTCCAGCACGTGGAAGGCCGCATCGTCGAGGCGCGTTTCGGACAGGATGAGCTTTTCCTTGAGCCGTCGGGCGATCTCCAGGGCCGAGCGGCCGGCATTCGTCGAATAGCCGGTCTTCTGCATCTCCCGCTCGAGATGGGAGACCAGCGCCTGCTCGTCGCCTGATGCAACAAGCCTGGCGATATCGTCGTCCAGCCCGGTGACGAATTGCGGGCTGACGAGGCCGGCAAGCAGTGCTTCCAGTTGCGTCATACTGCCGAAGGCGTGGATCAGGCGCTTCTGCCAGCCGAGCGGCAGGCCGAGCGCCTGGACGACCGCCTCGAAGACTGCCTGGTCGCCCAATGTCACGGCTAAGCGCCGGCCCGGCAGCAGGCGGGCGAGAATGCCGGTGGCATCACCGATGGCGCGGGCGTCGGCGTTTGACAGGTCGATATCGCCAAGATCCTCGATGCCGGCCTGATAGAATTCATTGGCGCCGTCGCGACGCTGGCGGAAAACCTCGCCGAGATAGGCGTAACGCTTCGGCGTGCCGGTCGCCGTCTCGATGTGGCGCAGACAGACGGGAATGGTGAACTCGGGACGCAGGCAGAGGCTGGCGCCGGTTTCGCTCTCCGTCATGAAGATGCGGCGGCGCAGATCTTCGCCGGCGATGTCAAGGAAAGGTTCGGCCGGCTGAATGACAGGCGTGTCGATGCGCTCGGCGTTGCGCGCATCGAATTCGGCGATGAGGTCGTTGGCGAATTCGGGGAGATTGATTAGGGGCATTGTGTCGCTCCTGGGAAAAGTCCCCTCCCCAACCCCTCCCCACAGGGGGGAGGGACTAACTCGCGGCGATCGCCGAAAAAAATTGAGAGCGCCCTCGATGAAGCAAACGTGGAGTTGGGCACAGCGGCGCCACTTGAAGCCCCTCCCCCTTGTGGGGAGGGGTTGGGGAGGGGTCTATTACGCATCCGCTGCCCTCTTCCGATCCTCGGCCTGCGCAGCAAGGATTTCCCTGACCTTGGCGACGAGGTCGGCTTCCGGCGCCGTCTCCTGCGCCACGCGCGCTTCGCGCCAGCTGGCATTGTCCTCGATCTCGCCGGAGAGCCGCTTGCCTTCGATCAGATCCTTGATCTGCACGACGCTTGTCGCGCGCTCGTCGCCGCCCTGGATGATGGCGACGGGACAGCCGCGGCGATCGGCATATTTCAGCTGGTTGCCGAACTTCTTCCAGTTGCCCTGGAACATCTCGGCGCGGATGCCGGCGGCGCGCAGTTCCTGCGTCATTTTCTGATAGCGGCCCATCGCCTCGACATCGCCGTCCATGACGGTCACCAGCACCGGCTTGATGACCTCGCTGGCGCCGAGCTTGCCGAGGTTCTTCAGCGCCGTCATCAGCCTGGAGACGCCGATCGAAAAGCCCGTCGCCGGAACCGGCTGGCCCATGAAGCGGGAGACGAGGCCGTCATAACGACCGCCGCCGCCGACCGAACCGAAGACGACTTTCTCGCCCTTTTCATTGGTGACGTCGAAGGTCAGTTCGGCCTCATAGACCGGGCCGGTATAATATTCGAGGCCGCGCACGACGGAGGGGTCGATCTTGATGCGGTCAGGGCTATAGCCGGCGCTGGTCACCAGCGCACCGATGAAATTCAGCTCCTCGACGCCTTCGCCACCCCTGGCGGTTCCCGCCACCAGCTCGGCGAGACGGAGAGCGCTTTCGGCATAGTCCGTGATGCCGACAAAGAACAGCACCTTGTCGATCTGCTCCTTATCGAGACCAGCGCCCTTGGTGAAGTCGCCGGATTCATCCTTGCGGCCGGGACCGAGCAGCAATGCCACGCCTTCCGGGCCGAACTTGTCGAGCTTGTCGATGGCGCGCAGCACGTTGAGCCGCTGGCCGGCCTTGTCGTCGCCGCCGAGACCGATCGCCTCGAGCACACCATCCAGAACCTTGCGGTTGTTGACGCGGATGAGATAATCGCCGCGCTTGATGCCGAGGGCTTCCAGCGTATCGGCCATCATCATGCACATTTCGGCATCGGCCTGAACACCAGGCGCGCCGACGGTATCGGCATCGAACTGCATGAACTGGCGGAAACGGCCCGGGCCCGGCTTCTCGTTGCGGAAGACGTAGCCGGCGCGATAAGTGCGGTAAGGCAGTTGGATCTCGTTGAAATTCTCGGCGACATGACGGGCGAGCGGCGCCGTCAGGTCGTAACGCAGCGACATCCATTGCTCGTCATCGTCCTGCAGCGAGAACACGCCTTCGTTCGGCCGGTCGCTATCGGGCAGAAACTTGCCAAGCGCATCGGTATATTCGAACAGCGGCGTTTCGAGCGGATCGAAACCATAATGCTCATAGACTTCCCGGATCTTTGCCGTCATCTCGTTGACGGCGCGGATATCGCCGGCCGTCCGGTCGACGAAGCCGCGCGGCAGGCGGGCCTTGAGCTTTTGCGGTTTCTTCTGCTTGTCGTTCATTTCCGGGGATTCCACTGACTGTGACAGTGGCGGTTTCCTAGCGGATTGGGCGGGGAGCGGCAAGGGCGAAGGGTCTTGATGTGGCTGCGAGAATCGATTGAACGAAGGAGTTCCATCAGAAATGCGGATATGCTCATGATCACCGAGGCGCTTCTCTATGCCGCGACCTTGCCGCTGACCGGCAAGCCGCATCGAAAGTTCATCCGCTATTCCGTCAATCTCTGGTCACGGGCCGAGCGCTACGCGGCGGATTGGGCCGAACATGAGGAGATGAGCCGGAAGGTGATCCTGGCGGCAGATGAGCCGGAAGGTGATCCTGGCGGCAGCGGCCGACCTCAGGCAGAAGCGGACCGCCATCGTCCTCGGCTCCGGCCTGTTGCGCGACGTCCCGATCGAAGCGCTGGCGCGGGATTTCGACACCGTCGTCCTGGTCGACCTCGTTCATCTCGCCTCGGTGCGCCTGTGGCTGTCGGCCAAATTCTATCGCAATGTCCGGCTGATCGAGCGCGATCTCTCCGGCTATGATGAGCTTGCTGCCGGCTGCGAACCCGAACCGCTCGGCTTCCTGCGCCGCGTGCCCTATCTCGATTTCGTGGTTTCCGCCAACCTCTTGTCGCAGATCGGTCGCGGCGTGAAACGACGCCATGAGGCCGAGGCCAGGCGAATGCCTGAAGACACGGTGGAAAGGCTGATCGCGGCACATTTGACCGGGCTTGCGGGACTTCCCTGCTGCAGCTGCCTGGTGACCGACATCGCCTATGCCGTCATCGACCGCAACGGCAAGACGCATGAAGAGGCCGACCTGCTGCATGGCGTCTTGCCGCCGCCGGCAAAAGCCGCCTGGACATGGCCGGTCGCGCCGCTCGGCGAAGAGAGCAAGGATTATAAGATCGAGCACAAGGTCATTGCCGCCTGGTGACCGGGATGTGACCGCCGGCTTGGCTTCTATCCGGCCTTCGCCTATAAAACAGCATGCGCACGTTCGCTCTCATCACGATGTTTCTCGGCTGGCTGGTCTACAGCGCCATGTCCGCATGGGCAGGCTGTCCGACATGTGCGTCGATGAATGCGCCGGTTGCCGTCGAAACCGGCGTGCACCACGAAATGCACGGCATGGCTACCTCCGAGTCGGGGAGAAAGACTGAGCCCTCGAAAGGCCCCTGCGCCAGCGGCAATTCCGCACATATGCCGCTTTGCGTCGCCTGCCTGTTGCTGCCACCGACGGTGACGGTCGTGGCCAGCGGAAAGTCCATTTTCGGCTACCCCACGCCGGCGCCTGCCCACGCCCTGGACGACGACAAGCCGGTACCGCAGCCGCCCCCTCCCCGACTGTCCTGACACTACAGCAATCCATGCCAATCGGGTGACCCAGCCGCCCGGCAAACCTATTGTCAGACAGAGGAAGGAACTCTCATGTCTCTGAAAATCATTGCCCTCTCCGCAGTGCTCGCGATCGTCGCCGCTCCCGTCCTTGCCGAAGACAAGCCGATGGACATGAGCAAGCCGATGGGCAACCACGATGCGGCAAGCCACGCCTTCAGCGATGCGAATGCCAAGATGCACAAGGATATGATGATCGAGTATAGCGGCGATGCCGATGCGGATTTCGTCCGCGGCATGATCCCGCACCATCAGGGCGCGATCGATATGGCCAAGATCGAGCTGCGATACGGAAAAGATCCCGATATCCGCAAGCTCGCCGAAGCCGTCGTCAAGGCGCAGGAAGCCGAGATCGCCGAGATGAATGCCTGGCTCAAGGCCCAGGGCAAGTAGTCGATCGTTGACGGAAAAGGGGAACGCCGGAAATGTCAGGCGTTCCCAGACTCTTTCGTCATGCTCGACCAGCCCCTCATCCGCCTGCCGGCACCTTCTCCCCGCACGCGGGGCGAAGGGGATATGCCGCGACCTCTCCGTCCCCCGCCACCTCTCGCAGGGCACGTCCCCTCGCCCCGTTTTTAGGGGGAGAGGTTAGGGTGAGGGGCAGCCATTCGCGCAAACCGGACAGCAGGGGCACAACGCCGGTAACGTCAGTCCTTCGGCTCGAAATCGGCCGGGCGACGGCCGGCGCCCTGTCGCTCCAGCATCCAGCCCGGATATTCCGGAGCAAGCGCGCTCACCTCGTCGAGCCTCTTCATATCGTCTTCATCGAGCTTCAGCTTGACGGCGGCAAGGTTCTGGTCGAGCTGATCGACCCGCTTGGCGCCGATGATGACTGTGGTGACGAAGGGCTTGGCGAGGATATAGGCGAGCGCCACGGTGGCGACGCTGACGCCGTGTTTTTCGGCGACTTCGCGCATGACGGCGACGCAGGCCCAGGCCTTGTCCTTGTCGACGGGCGGGAAATCGAAACTGGCGCGGCGGCCTTCACCATTGCCGGGCGCGCCGGGACCATACTTGCCGGAGAGCAGACCGCCGGCGAGCGGCGACCAGACCATCAGGCCGATCTTTTCCTCCTGCATCATCGGCACGATGTCGCGCTCGAGATCGCGGCCGGCGATGGAGTAATAGGCCTGTACTGTCTCGAAGCGGGCAAAGCCGCTGCGTTCCGACAGGCCGAGCGCCTTGGAAATGCGCCAGGCCTGCCAGTTGGAGACGCCGATATAACGGACGAGACCACGGGAAACGAGGTCGTCCAGAGCGCGCAGCGTCTCCTCGATCGGCGTCACCGTATCGGTCGCGTGGATCTGATAGAGGTCGATATGGTCGGTCTGCAGGCGCTTGAGGCTCGCCTCGACCGAATCCATGATGTGACCGCGCGAGGCGCCGCGGTCATTCGGCTTATCGCCCATGACGCCGTAGACCTTGGTCGCGATGACGACGTCCTTGCGTGGGATGTCCAGGTTCTTCAGCGCCTGGCCGAGCAGCCTTTCGGACTCGCCGGATGAATAGACGTCGGCCGTGTCGATGAAATTGACGCCGGATGCAAGCGAGCGCTCGACGATCCGGTCGGCGGCATTCTGGTCGACGTCGGCGATGGCGCCCCACATACTGCCCTGTTTGGCTTCGCCGAAGGTCATTGTGCCCAGGCAGATTTCCGAGACGAAAAGTCCCGTATTTCCGAGTTGATTGTAACGCATCGTGGAAAAATTCCTTTGTGTCTGCCGCAAGAGGGGCTTGCGAACTGAAGAACTTCATTTTTTGATTATTGGCCTGCATATGACAGGCACAGCCGTGGCTGGCTGCAAGGTGAGGCGATTTTCATGTAGTGCAGCGGCGGCGCTTTTCAACGCTAAGCCTTGTCGCATCGGAAGTTGACGCCCTTGTCTCGACACAGGCGGCCGTTAGATTGCCGGCCATATTTCAAGAGGTACGCATATGACGACGCGACCACTGACCACGATTGGTTTCGATGCCGACGATACACTCTGGCAGAACGAACAATATTACCGGCTGACGGAAGCGCATTTCACCAGGCTTCTTGCCGATTTCGCCGAAGGACCGAAGATTTCCGAACGGCTGCTGGAGGCCGAGAAACGCAACCTTCGCCACTACGGCTTCGGCATCAAGGGCTTCACGCTGTCGATGATCGAGACCGCGATCGAAATCACCGAGGGCAAGGTTCCGGCGAGCGTGATCGCCAAGATCCTCGATACCGGCCGGGATCTTCTCAACCATCCGGTCGAGACCCTGCCGCATGTGCGCGATACGCTGGAGGCGCTTGCCGGCAAGTACCTGCTTGTCATGATCACCAAGGGCGATCTCTTCGATCAGGAGCGCAAGCTCGCTCAATCCGGGCTCGGCGACTTCTTCGATGCCGTTGAGATCGTCTCCGACAAGACGGCCGTCACCTATCGTCGCATCTTCGCCAAGGTCGGCGACGGGCCGGAACGGGCGATGATGGTCGGCAATTCGCTGAAATCGGACATCGTGCCGGCACTCGCCGCCGGCAGCTACGGCGTCTTCGTGCCACACGAACTGACCTGGGTGCTGGAACATGTCGACGAGCCGACGGAAGCGCCACGTTTCCGCAAGATCGGCCATCTCGGCGAATTGCGCGACCTGATCGACCGCCTTTCATAAGCTGCGCTTGCAGCTCTTATCTCATTGCTTGGCGGGCGCCTTTGGAAATAGCGACGGGCGTTCCGGCTCGGCCGGCGGTTTCGGCTGCTGCGGGGCAGCCGCCAGCGGCTCGATCAGGATGCTGAAGGGAGCGCCGAGGCCGCGCCGAGGCGAGACCTTGGAATAATAAGGACGCAGCAGCCACGTGGCGTTTTCCTTGACTGTCGTCTCGAAGCTCATGCCGTCTTCGTCGGTGCCGAAGAAGGCCTCGTCATCCGGTTTCGACAGGTCAAAGATCGCCAGGAAGGCAAATTTGCTCTTGCTGGAAAAACTGATCTTCATGTGCTGGCCGGCGCGCACCGGCAGTGTATAGACATGGCCATTGCCGAACTTCGTCCAGCCCTTCAACTGCATGGTGACGGCCGGAAACTGCAGCTTCTCCAGCTTCTCTCCGGGATCGAGCTGCGGCGTCTGCGCCATGGCGGAGACCGTCAGGAGGAAAAGGGCGGCGGCGGCGATCAATGTTCTCACGGAGTGATCTTTCATGGGCGAACCAGGGCGGTGCGCATCGCCTCGACCTCGGGCCGGCAGAAGCAGCCGTCCAGATGATCGTTGACGAGACCCATCGCCTGCATGAAAGCATAAACTGTGGTCGGGCCGACAAAGGTCCAGCCGCGTTTCTTCAGATCCTTCGAAATGACCACGGATGTCGGCGTCGTCGGATTGGCGACGATGTGATCACGATCGACGACTGCCGGCCGCTCGTTATGGCCGGGTTCGTAGCGCCAGAAATAATGGGCGAGCGAGCCGAATTCGTCCCTGAGTTCTATTGCACGCCTGGCATTGTTGATGGTCGAGACGATCTTGCCGCGATGACGGATGATGCCGGCATCGGCAAGGCAGCGCGCGACATCGCCTTCGCCGAAGAGGGCGACCTTCTCGAAATCGAAACCTGAAAAGGCGGCGCGGAAATTCTCGCGCTTGCGCAGGATGGTCAGCCAGGAAAGGCCGGACTGGAAACCTTCGAGGCAGATCTTCTCGAAGAGGCGGACGTCGTCGGTGACGGGGCGGCCCCATTCCTCGTCATGATACCTGAGATAGTCGGGCAGGTTGGCGTGCCAGTGGCAGCGGCTCCTGCCGTCCTCGCCGATGATGATGCCTGTCGCGCTCATGATCCTTCATTCTGCGGGGGTCCGCTTCGTTCTCCGGTCTTGATTCCGGCTTTACCATTTGCAAACCGTCTTTCCAAACCGAACGGTAACCCTGACGAAAAGTTTATCCGATCGGTCGGCTTTTCATGAATCGATCTTTACCATTCGCTGGCGGATTGGGTGGCAGCGTCTTTCTCGGGCGGAACATCTCCGCCGGGGCGGACATGACCCGCCAGCGCATTTTCGGTCATTTGTAGAGAGTTCGTCCGATGATGAAACAGCTTGTTCTTGCCGCAGCCCTCTTCGGCATCTTCTCCACGGCCGCCCTTGCAGACGACCGCTACGCCACCCGCCCGCCCGTCGTGCTCAGCCCCGATCTGACCGCGCCCTGGATCAACCAGCTGGGCGGCGGCACGGTTCGTCCCGTCGTCTACCAGCGGCCGGTCATCCAGCCGCAGCAGCGCGGCCTTTTCCAGCGCCGCGTGCTGCGCCAGGCGCCGCAGGTGTCACCGCAGACCGTTTCGGCGATCAATCCCGGCATCCCGTCGATCCGCCATCCGATCGAACCGCAATACCTGCCACAGATGGTTGACTACGACACCACGGAAAAGCCCGGCACGATCGTCATCGATACCAACAACCGCTTCCTCTATCTGGTGATGCAAGGCGGCAAGGCGCGCCGCTACGGCGTCGGCGTCGGCAAGCCGGGCTTCGAATGGGCAGGCGCTCACAAGATCACCCGCAAGACCGAATGGCCGGACTGGACGCCGCCTTCCGAGATGATCAGCCGCGAGGCCGCCAAGGGCCATTACCTGCCGGCGCGCATGGACGGCGGCGCAGAAAACCCGCTCGGCGCGCGCGCCATGTATCTCGGCTCGACGCTTTACCGCATCCACGGCACCAACGCGCCCTGGTCGATCGGCAGCGCCGTCTCCTCCGGATGCATTCGCCTGCGCAACGAAGACGTCGTCGACCTGTACGACCGCGTCAGTGTGGGAACCCGCGTCATCGTCATGTAAAGGCGGGCCAATACTTGCAGCGCCACGCGTCTTTTCAGATGCGCAAAGGACGCTGTAACCTTTAAATTGCTGCATGATTTTTCCTAAAGTCGATTTCGATTTGCGGATAAATCATGCAGTCGGAGCCGCAAGAACAGCCGGCTCCCCTTCTCCAAAATTGCTGTATCCGGCCACGCCGATCTTGAATCAGGCAGAAGTTCATGTAGCTTCGAGCGGATTTGCTTGAGGGGAATCGATCATGATCAAACTAATGCCGGGTCTGGCTGCTGCCGGACTTGTCCTGTCCTTGATGTCTACATCCGCCTTTGCAGCGCCTGCCGGCTCCGCGCCCGACAATGCACGGGCCCCGGCACAGATCGTGCGCGTGGCGCAGATGCCGAAATACGTGAAGCCGCAGTTCAAGCGCAAGAAAGTGCGCCTAGTGACGACGGAAGCCGCCGGCACCGTCATCATCGATACCAACAACAAGTATCTCTACCTCGTCGAAGGCAACAACCGCGCCACCCGCTACGGCATCGGCGTCGGCCGCGATGGCTTCGGCTGGTCCGGGGTCGTCAAGATCGGCCGCAAGGCCGAATGGCCGGGCTGGACGCCGCCGGCCGAGATGCGCCGCCGCGAAGCCGCCAAGGGACATATGATTCCTGCTTTCCAGGAAGGCGGCGAGGACAACCCGCTCGGCGCCCGCGCCATGTATCTTTACCAGGGTGGCCGCGACACGATCTTCCGTATTCACGGCACCAATCAGCCCTGGACGATCGGCCTCAACATGTCTTCCGGCTGCATCCGGATGATGAACGAGGATGTGACGCATCTCTACGATCGCGCGCCTGTCGGCACCAAGGTGATCGTCATCGGCCCCGGCAACCGGCAGGGCAAGGTCGCGTTTGAAGACCGGGGCATCGACGTGCTGCGCACGATGTTTGGCGGCTGAGCAACACTTTCAAAAAAAACGAAAGGCGCATTCTGACGCGCCTTTTGTTTTGCTTAGACTTTGCAGCCGAAAGCTGGCAAACCTGCCTAAGAGTCGACACATTTGCAATATCGGGGCTATTCAATGACATATGCGCTGCGTTCCTCCGCTTCACTGCTTGCGGGCATCGCGTTTTTGACAATCTGTTCGGCAGTTACCGCCTCGGCGGAAGATCTGCAATTCTCCGTCTACGGCGGCTATCAGACCGCACCGCATAGCGGCGTCGATCTCTCCGACGGCACGCATTTCACCGCCGGCTGGGAAGGCAAGTCCTTCGGCGCCCCGCCCTATTACGGCGGCCGCGTCACCTGGTGGCTCGAGAACTTCAACAAACCGAATTGGGGTATCTCGCTCGATTATACCCATGACAAGGTCTATGCCGACGACGATACGCTGGCCAAGACCGGCTGGTCGCATTTCGAATTCACCGACGGCCTGAACCTGATCACGCTGAATGGTCTCTACCGTTTCCAGGATCCGACCCGCCGCTGGACGCCCTATCTCGGCGCCGGTATCGGCGTGAACATTCCGCATGTCGAAGTGATTCGCCCTGAGGGCAAGACCTGGGCCTATGAATTCGGCGGCGTGACGCTGCAGGCCCAGGCCGGCGTCGACTTCAAGGTGACCGAGCGCTGGTCGACCTTCGTCGAATACAAGGGCACCTATTCGCGCATCGACGTTCCGATCGACAGCGGCGTCGACCTGAAGACCAACATCTTCACGAATGCCGTCAACGTCGGCGTTTCATTCCACTGGTAAGGATAAATTTCGGCTGCGGTGTTAGAGCGGTTCAGCGCATAGAAGCGCAGAACCGCTCTAACCTTTTATTGTTACGCAACTCCGGACGGAAAACCGCTTCGCACTTTTCCTGAAATTGCTCTATTTGGTGCCGCAGCTGACCTTGCCCTCGACGGCATAGGGTTTTGCGCCGCCTGCGATCGTCAGGGAATAGGTGCCGCTGAAATTTGCCGCCGGCTTGCCGCGCTCGCCGGCGACGACCACCAGATCCAGTGTTGCTCCGCCGGTATCATCTTCGCCGCCGTCAAAGACCTCCATAAGCAGTTCGCCGTCGCGCGACCAGTGATTGGTCAGGTGCTGCGATTCGAAAACACGCTTTCCGAATACGGTTGATTCCTTGACGATGAGCGCGCCGCGGAAATGATTGAGCTTGTGGCCGGCGGTACTTTCGAAACCGCTTTCCAGCGTGAAGCGCGCTTCCTTGTCATCGGCGGAACAGAAGTAACGACTGTCGGCATAGGCAGTGCCTGCCGCACCGAGCAGTCCCGCAAGTACAATCATTCCCCGCCACATCGTCTAAACTCCCGAGACCGGCCCGACGGCCCTTCGCAAGCTTCAACCTAACGGCAAACCTGTTAATTTTTCCGGCACAGCGCCGCCATAGGCCCAATCGAGAAGTTCGACCGTATGGAGGATTGGCATGCCGGTGCCGGTGGCGATCTGGGTGATGCAGCCGATATTGCCGGTGGCGATAATATCGGCCTTGGTCGCCTCGATGTTCTTGACCTTGCGCGCCTTCAACGCCGCTGAGATTTCCGGCTGCATGATGTTGTAGGTGCCGGCAGAGCCGCAGCACAGATGGCCTTCGGCCGGATCGCGCACGGCAAAGCCCGCCGCTTTCAGCAATTGCTTCGGCGCGAGCGTGATGCGCTGGCCGTGCTGCATCGAACAGGCGGAATGATAGGCGACCGTGATGCCCTTCGGCATGTGTGCCGGCAGGTCGAGGGTTGCGAGATATTCGGTGACGTCCTTGGCCAGTGCCGAAACCCTGGCCGCCTTTTCGGCATAGGCGGGATCGAGGCGCAGCATGTGGCCGTAATCCTTGATCGTCGTGCCGCAGCCCGAGGCGGTGATGATGATCGCATCAAGGCCCTGCCCGTCGATCTCGCGCGTCCAGATATCGACATTGGCACGGGCGCTTTCGAGCGCCTGCTCGGCGCGGCCCATGTGATGGACCAGCGAGCCGCAGCAGACCTCGCCTTCCGGCAGCACGACCTCGACGCCGAGGCGCGTCAACAGCCGGATCGCCGCCGCGTTGATGCCGGGATCGAGCACCGGCTGGGCGCAGCCGGAAAGGATCGCCACCCGGCCGCGCCGTTCCGTCTCGGGCAGGTAGCTGCCGGGCTTTGCGAACGGCGAAGCAGCGGGGATGCGGCGCGGCGCAAGCGCCAGCATGGCGGCGAAGGGTTTCAGCGCGCCGCCCCGCATCAGACCGGCGAAGGACCGGCCGAGACGGGCGAGATTGAGCGCCAGGCGAAAGCGGCCGGGATAGGGCAGCACGGCAGCAAGAATGGCGCGCGTCAGCCGGTTCATGAACGGGCGTTTGTAGGTCTTTTCGATATGGGCGCGGGCGTGATCGACCAGATGCATGTAATCGACGCCGGAGGGACAGGTGGTGACGCAGGCAAGGCAGGAGAGGCAGCGGTCGATATGAGTGACGACCTCGGCGTCGGCGGGCCGGCCGTTTTCCAGCATGTCCTTGATCAGGTAGATGCGGCCGCGCGGGCTGTCGAGCTCGTTGCCGAGCGTCACATAGGTAGGACAGGTGGCGGTGCAGAAACCGCAATGGACACATTTGCGCAGGATCTGCTCGGATTCGGCGACATTGGGGTCGAGGAGCTGAGCCGGGGTGAAGTTGGTTTGCATCACGTAGTCTCCAGCCGGGTTTCATAAGGTTGGAGCGACGCGGTAGCCACTTGCTCCCTCTTCTCCCCCGCGGGGAGAAGTGCCGAGCAAAGTGAGGCGATGAGGGGGCGAGCGACGAAAGCAGCGAGCATCTGAGCGACAAGCGAAGATGACATTTGCCGCGCCGCCCCCCTCATCCGACCCTTCGGGCCACCTTCTCCCCGCTGGGGAGAAGAGGGAGCAAGTCCAGCCGCAGTGCCATCTCTCGACGCCGATATTCCCGGATAGCTCGAAAACAACATCTCAGCCACCCATCTTCCCCGGACTAAAAATCCCCATCGGATCGAACTTTTCCTTCACCCGCCGGGACAACATCGCCACCGCCTCGGGCTCGGGATGGAAGGCTGATGTAACCGCCCTCACCGCATCCGATGCACGGATCAGCGTCGCGTGGCCGCCGCCGAGCGCCTTGATGTAGCGTCGGACCTGCTCGGCTTCGGGGCCGGCCTCCATGCGCATCCAGACGAGGCCGCCCTGCCAGTCATAGAAGGCGTCGATGCCGGCCTCGAGGCGGAGGGCTGCGACCAGTTGATGGCCGGTGCCGGGGGCGACCGAGACACGCCAGACCGACCGCGCCGTGCCGTCGGCATAGGGCAGTACGTCACGTATTTCCTGCCACAGCCTGTGGCTTTCCGTCTGCTCCAGCCGCGTGACGATGGCGAAGGCCGACATTGCCGCGGCAAGCTTTTCAATGCGCACGTCGACCGAGCCCGGCAAGCCTTCGATGCGCAGAACCGTCGCCTCGCCCTCGGGCAATTTGCCGGCGAGGAATTTCCAGGTCACCGTCAGCGGCAGATGCGCCGCGCACGAGACTTCGACCGGGAGGGCCATCGCCGCCGCCATGGCGTTCGCCGCTTCGGCGTCATTAAGGCCTGATAGTACCACCGTCCGCTCCGTCTTCGGGCGCGGCGGCACGCGGAAGGTGACTTCGGTGAGGAAACCCAGCGTGCCGTGCGAGCCGGCGATCAGCTTGACGAGATCGAGGCCGGTGACGTTCTTCATCACCCGGCCGCCGGCCTTGATGATCTCACCCTTGCCGTTGACGAAGCGCACACCGAGCAGGCTGTCGCGGGCAGCACCCGCGATCAGCCGGCGCGGACCGGAGACATTGGCAGCGAAGACGCCGCCGATGGTCGGCTCGCCCGATGTGCCCATGAGAGGGCGATGATCCATCGGCTCGAAGGCGAGCATCTGGCCGCTCTCCGAAAGTGCCGCCTCGACCTCGGCAAGCGGTGTGCCGGATCGGACGGTCATGACCATTTCACCGGGATTATAAGCGACGATGCCGGAAAGTCCGGTCGAGCGCAGCCGGTCTTCGGCGGCAACCGCATTGCCGAAGCCCGAGCGGGTATTGCCGCCGCAGATATCAAGCGGCCGGCCGGCCTCCGCATGGGCGCGGACGATCGCCGCTGCCTCCTCCTCGCTCGTCGGCATCAGGTCGATCATGCGGCGGGGCGCCCTTCGAGCGGGAAGACCTTCGACGGATTGAGGAGCCAGCCGGGATCGAAGGCGGCACGCGCCGCCATCTGTTGGGCAAGGTCGGTCTCCGAATATTGATGACGCATCAGGTCGCGCTTCTCGATGCCGACGCCATGTTCCCCGGTGAGGCAGCCGCCGGCATCGACGCAGAGCCTCAGAATATCGTTGCCGGCCGCCTCGGCACGGGCGGCATCTTCGGGATCGTTGGCGTTGAAGAGGATCAGCGGATGCATATTGCCGTCGCCGGCATGGAAGACATTGGCGACGCGCAGGCCATAATGATCGACGATCTCGGCAGTCCTCTTCAGCACGCGGGAGAGCTGGCTGAGCGGCACGGTGCCGTCCATGCAGATATAGTCGGCGATGCGGCCGGTGGCGCCGAAGGCGGATTTGCGGCCCTTCCAGATCAAAGCCGCCTCGGTCGCCGACTGGCATTCGCGCACGGTCTTGACAGCATGCCGGCGGGCGATCTCGACGATGTCCTTCAACGCAGCGTCCATTTCCGCTTCCGACCCCTCGACCTCGACGATCAAAAGCGCGCCGACATCGAGCGGGTATCCGGCATGGGCGAAGGCCTCGCAGATCTCGATCGCCGGCTTGTCCATGAATTCGATCGCGACCGGGATGATGCCGGCGGCGATGACATCGGCAACGCAGGCGCCGGCCTCTTCCGAACTCTCGAAGCCGAAGAGCACGGGGCGCGCGCCTTCCGGCTTGGCGATCAGCCGCACCGTCGCCTCGGTGACGATGCCGAGCTGGCCCTCGTGGCCGCAGACGAGGCCAAGCAGATCATAACCTGCCGCATCCAGGGCCTTGCCGCCGAGCTCGATCACCGTGCCGTCGACCAGCACCATCCTGACGCCGAGCAGATTGTTGGTGGTGACGCCGTATTTCAGGCAGTGGGCGCCGCCGGAATTCATGCCGATATTGCCGCCGATGGTGCAGGCGAGCTGCGAACTCGGATCAGGCGCATAGAAAAAGCCGTCCGCGGAGACGGATTCGGAAATATTGAGATTGGTGACGCCCGCCTGAACCACGGCGACGCGGTTCGGCAGATCGATTTCGAGGATGCTGTTCATCTTCGACAGGCCGAGCACGACGGCATCTTCCTGCGGAATGGCGCCGCCGGAGAGCGAGGTGCCGGCGCCGCGTGGCACGACGGGAATGCCGTAGCGGTTGCAATAGCGCATGATGGCCGAAACCTCGGCCGTGGTGCGCGGCAGGGCGACGGCGAGCGGCAGGCGGCGGTAGGACACGAAGGCGTCGGTTTCGAACGGCACCAGCTCGCGCGCCTCATGCACCAGGCATTCCGGCGGCAGAAGATCGGTCAGATCGGCAACGATCTGGGCGCGCCGTGCCAGGACATCGGCACGGGGCTCGAGAAACGAAATGGCGTCGGACATGGCGTTCTCCCTGGCCCTGACGAGTAGGAATGACAGCGGGAAGATGACAACGGAATCCGACCGCGAACCTCCCTGCCGCCGATAGATCGGCTTAGCACTTTCCCGAAAGTGGCGCAAATGCTAAGCACTTATGCCAAAAGGGGAAAAAGTCACGAAAACCTTATGACCAATCTCGGTGATCTCGAAATCTTTGCCAAGGTCGTTTCGACAGGCAGCATGTCGCTGGCCGGGCGAGCGCTCGGCTTTTCCCCAGCCGTCGTCTCCAAACGGATCAAGCGGCTGGAGGATCGGCTCGGCACGCGGCTTCTGCAGCGCACGACGCGACAAATCTCGCTGACGGAAGCCGGACAGGGCTTCTACGACCGCGTACTCGGCATTCTCGCCGGGCTGGAGGAGGCGGAATTCTATATTTCCGGCCGTTCGGCGCAGATGCGCGGCACGCTGAAGATCTCGGCCCCGACCTCCTTCGGGCGCATGCATATCGCGCCGCATCTGAAGGCTTTCATGGAGACGCATCCGGAGCTGGCGATCAACCTGGTGCTGACCGACGAATTCAGCGACATCGTCGGCGGCGGTTTCGATCTGGCGATCCGCATCGCCGAACTTACCGATTCGAGCCTCGTTGCCCGAAGGCTGGCGCCGGTGCGCCGGCTGCTCTGCGCTTCGCCGGATTACCTTGCGGCGCATGGCGAGCCGAAGCAGATCGACGAGCTGAAACGCCACCGCTGCCTGCCGGCCCACAATAACGACACCTGGCGGCTGAACGGGCCGGACGGGGCGCTGAGTCTCAGGCCGGAAGGCATGCTGATCACCAATTGCAGCGAGGTGATCCGCGAGGCTGTCATCGCCGGTCTCGGGATCGCGCTGCGCTCCACCTGGGACATCGGTGAAGAGCTCAAGAATGGCCGCCTAGTGCAGGTACTGCCGGGCTATGAAAGCTCGCACAATGTCGCGCTGTCGGCCGTCTATCCCAGCCGGCAGTTCCTGCCCGCCAAGGTGCGGTTGTTCATCGACTATCTGGCAGGGCTTTATGGCCCCGTCCCCTATTGGGAGCGCTGATCGCTGCGCCGGTTCAGCGCGCCAGCCTCTCGATGACGAGATCCAGCATGGCGCGCAGCCGTGCCAGGCGCTTCATGTCGCGGTGATAACCGACCCAGGTGTCGCGGCCGGGCGGCGGTTCACCGAGATCGACCAGTTCGATGGCCGCAAAGGAATCGCCGAGCGGCCGCGGCAGGACGGCGAGCCCGGCTCCGCGGGCACAGAGCGCCGCCTGCACGTCGCGGCTGTTGCTGCGCATGACGATCTCGGCCCGCGGCAACAGGCGCCGCAGCCAGCCGACGTCAGGCATGTCGCCGAAAGCCTCGTCCATGGTGACGAGGCGGGCGCCCGCTCCGTCGCCGGCTTCGGGGTGCAGCGCGCCGCGGCTGATATAAAGGCCGTATTCGATATGGATGAGCTTGCGCGATATGACCTCCGCTTCCGCGAAGGGCTGGATGCGGAAGACGAGGTCGGCTTCGCGTCGTGACAGGCTGAGAAGCCGGCTGTCGGTCAACAATTCGACCACCACCTTCGGATTGACTTGCGAGAATTCCGCCAGCACCGGCGACAGCACATGCGCGCCGAACCAGTCGGATGAGGATAGCCTGAGAAAACCATCGAGTTGACGGCTGCCGCCGGCAAGGCTCCGCTCCATGGCGAGCGCCTCCTCTTCGATGCGTTCTGCGCCGGCGAACACGGCCGCGCCTTCATCCGTCAGGACGAAGCCATCGGTCGTGCGCTGAAAGAGCGTCTGGCCGAGAGAGGTTTCAAGGGCACGCAGCCGCCTGCCCATCGTCGGCTGCGTCAGTCCGAGGCTGCGGGCCGCTGCCCCCAGCGTGCCGAACCGCGCGATCGCCAGAAACAGTTTGAGGTCGCTCCATTCCATCGCTAGAGCCTTTCCGGGTTAGATTGAAGCATTCTGCCGGAACAGGTTTTCGTCAGGGCAGAGGCGATTGGCGAAGGGCATACCTTTTGGTACGTCCGAGCCGATCGCCTCTGATCCTGGCGGAAAGATGCCCGGCCCACCGGCCGCACCGCTTCGCCATGGCGAAGCGATACGTGCGCCCGGCGATTCTGAGTCTTGCAGATTTGCCAGGCAAATCTGCGGGAAGGTTGGCTGAAACGGGCCGGCTGATCGACCGGCCGGCTTGGCCGTAGAGCCGGGCTACGACACGCGCCGGCCGGTCGACCATCCGACTCCGTTTGAGCCAACAGAATGCTGCAATCTAACCCGGAAAGGCTCTAGCATCCGCCAAACAAAAATGCATGGACTTCAGTCGTTATCTTTCATTTTCATTCGTGTTTCAATGAACCATCTTCTTCCAGAACAACTTGCTGCGGCGCGCTACGGACGCCACGATGCAAACGAAGGAGAGTTCGATGTCTGTACAATCAACAATGAAAGCGCTGCTGGCTGAAGCGCCGAATTCGCCATTGCGCGTCGCCGATATTGCAAAACCGGTTCCCGGCGCAGGCCAGGTTCTGGTGCGCATCAACGCAAGCGGCGTCAATCCGCTCGACCTCAAGATCCGAGCCGGCAATGCGGCCCATGCCCGCCATCCGCTTCCCGCCATTGTCGGCATCGATATGGCCGGCATCGTCGAAGAGATCGGGGCTGGCGTCAGCGGTTTCCGCCAGGGCGACGCGGTCTACGGCATGACCGGCGGAGTCGGCGGCATTCAAGGATCGCTTGCCGAATTTGCGGCTGTCGACGCCGCGCTGCTGGCGCCAAAGCCGCAGAATCTGTCGATGCGCGAGGCAGCCGCCCTGCCGCTGATCTCGATCACCGCCTGGGAAGGGCTGGTCGACCGCGCCGGGGTCAAGGCCGGCCAGACGGTTCTCGTAATTGGCGGCGGCGGTGTCGGCCATATCGTCGCGCAGATCGCCAAGGCTGTGGGAGCCGAGGCCTATGTCGTCGACAGCGCTTCGAAAGCGGACTATCTCGCCGGCCTTGGCGCAACGCCGATCGATCGTGATGCGGAAACGGTGGAAACCTACGTCGCAGGACACACCGGCGGCAGGGGTTTCGATCTGGTCTACGATACGGTCGGCGGCCAGGGGCTCGATACGGCATTCCGAGCCGTCAGCCGGTTCGGTCATGTCGTGAGTTGCCTCGGCTGGGGAAGCCACGCGCTGGCGCCGCTCTCCTTCAAGGCCGCCAGCTATTCCGGCGTCTTCACGCTGCTGCCGCTTCTGACCGGCGAGGGACGCGCCCATCACGGTGAAATCATGCGTGAGATGACGAAGCTCGCCGAAGCCGGCAAGGTGATGCCGAAGCTCGACCCGCGTCGCTTCAGCCTTGCCGATACAGATGAGGCGCATCGGCTGATCGAAGACCGGCAGGCGGACGGAAAGCTCGTCGTCGAGATCGACTGATCTCGGTCGGTCGAAGGAATCAACGCGCCAGATCGAGATAGGCGTTCGCGACCATCGCATCGATATCGGCGGGCACGGACACGAGGCAGGATTGGGGACCCGCCGCCCCCCTGGCGACGCGTTCCAGGCAGCGGGCCTGGAGGGTGAAGCCGAGATCCATCGACTCGACGGTATTGCCGAGCGGCCGCGGGCCGGCGAGATTGGCCATGTGGCCGCCACCGAGCACGTGGAAGGAACGGCCGTCGCTCAGATGGAAGGTCTCGATATGGTCGGCGTCGTAGCGATCGATGCCGATGACATCGGGGTGGCGGCGGAAGGCCTCGACATCGATCTCATGCGGGAAATGGCCGCCATTCATCAGGATCGCGCCGTCCTTGACGAGCGGCAGGTCGGCTGCCGTCACGATGCCGGCAAAACCGGTGACGGTGACGATGATATCGGCCGAGCGGATCGCCGCGTCGCGCAGCGGTGTGATGAAACCATCGAGATGAGCTTCGAGCGTCGTCACCGGGTCGATATCGACGACGCTGACGGCGGAAAAGCCATTGCGGAAACAGGCGGCTGTGCCCTTGCCGCAGGCGCCGTAGCCGAAGACCGTCACGCGCTTGCCGTTGGTGGAGCGGTTGGTGAAGCGCAGGTAGCTTTCAAACAGGCTCTGGCCGACGGCATGCCTGTTTTCGGCGAACTGCTTGATCGGGCTATCGTTGATGACGAGGATCGGCAGGTTCAGCCGCTCGCGCAGCGGCAGCAGACGGGTGCGGCCCGAGGTGGTTTCCTCTGTACCGCCACGGAGATTGGCATAGGGCTTTTCTGCCGCGATGGCGAAAAGATCGCCGCCATTGTCGAGCAGCAGATCCGGCTTTTCAGCAATGACCGCTTCGAGGCTCTGATGATGAGCGGCAGGATCGGTCGTCTGCGTGGCAAAAACAGTGATGCCTTGGGAACGCAGGAAATCGACGGTCGAAGGCTGGGTGCTGTTGAGATTGCCGGTGCAGACGAGACGTGCGCCGCCGGCGCGAAGCGTCATCAGCAGCGCCACCGTCTTCGGCTCGAGGTGAATGCCGGTGCCGATCGACAGGCCCTCGAAAGGACGCGTCCGCTCGAATTCGGCGGCCGTCGCCTTGAGCAGCCGGCAGCTGCTGCTGATCCAGTCGATGCGGGTTGCGGTCTTTTCCATTGTCTCTTCCTATTTGCGTATCGTGCTGTTTTTAGCGGAGCAACAGGGCTGCGAATATGGAAGTAATTCTGACGAAGGAGCAGAAAATCTGCCGTTTTCAGGCCGGTGTCGGTGCCCCTCATCCGCCTGCCGGCACCGACCGGGGTCGAGCCACAGGTCTCGACCCGTCCTTCGGACCCCAGTTTACGGGGCGAATGGACATTCCGCGCCCTCTCCGTTCCCCGTCCACCTTTGCGAAAGACCCCTCCCCAACCCCTCCCCACAAGGGGGAGGGACTAAGCCGGAGCGCCCGCCTCTTTCCACTCGAAACGTCGCAGATTTGGAAAAAACGAGTGCGGCAGGTTAAGCCCCTCCCCCTTGTGGGGAGGGGTTGGGGAGGGGTCTTGATTGGGTCCGAACCGCCACGCCCCTTCAACCCGACATCCCGCAACGAAGCAGCCAACCGGACAAAGCCGCAAAGGCCGGCCGCTTCGCATCCGGCGTACGGCAGCAGAGGCTGTAACCCGGCAGCCGGGAGATGAAGCCATAGGGCGCGACCAGATACCCGCGCTGAAGATCGTCCTCGATCGAAGCGCGTGGCGCAAGCGCGATGCCAAGCCCGGAGCGGGCGGCACCCAGCGCCAGCAGCAGATCCTCGAATTCCTGGACGCGGGAAAAGACGACCGGCGGCGTGCCGCTTTCGGCAAACCATTCGTCCCAGAGCTTCGGAACGCTGCGGCTGGCGAGCATCGTCAGCGCGCCCATCGCCGCCGGATCGCTCGACAGTGTCGCGGCAAGCGAAGGCGTCGCGACCGGGCCGAACTCGTCCTCCATGAACCGCAGGGCCGAAATGCCTGCCGCCGGCCGGTATTCGCCGCCCATGATCACAGCGTCCAATTCGGGGTGCATCCGCAGCGGCTCGACCATCGTCATCGGCACGATGTCGACGGTATCGCCGAGGCTCGCCTGCATGTCTGCCATACGCGGCATCAGCCACCAGACCGCGAAGGCTGAGGGCACGCCGAGCCGAATACGGCTCGGCACGGCGCCTTCAAGTTCCGAAGCGGCGCGCTGCAGAATGTCGAAAGCCGCACTCGAAGCTTCGGCAAAAGCCCTGGCCTGCAAGGTCGGGACCAGCCTGCCGCCGTCACGCGTGAAGAGCTTGCGGCCGAAATGGTTCTCCAGCGTGTCGATCTGCTGGCGCACGGCGCCACGCACCACATTCAGCTCTTCGGCAGCCTTCAGAATGCTGCCGTGACGACAGACGGCTTCGAAGGCGCGGATGGCATTGAGCGGTGGAAGACGCATGAGGACGACATTCACAAAATCACGGTGGATCACTAGATCTCGCCATTGAACGAAAGGCAATATCACGCCATATTGTACAGCTGTGCAATGTGACGCATTCGAGACAGGGCGTGACGGATTTTCCGGACCTGTCCGGCCTCGATTTCCCTATGAACGGCGATCAATCGCGTTTCAAATCGTTCTGTGGCCTTTTGGATTGCGTAAGCTTTCCGTGATATACGTATATGAGTGATTCCTAACGACGACTGCGAAGGTGACCCGACCATTGACTCTTCTGGCCCGACTGGCTTCCGATGTGCAACTGATGTTCCGGCGACCGCCGCGACAGCAATACGGCGCCCTCTGCTATCGGGCAAAGAAGAAGAGCGGCGAGGTCGAGGTGCTGTTGATGACCAGCCGTGACACCGGCCGCTGGGTCATTCCCAAGGGCTGGCCGATGACGGGCAAATGCGCCCATGAGGTCGCGATGCAGGAAGCCTTCGAGGAAGCGGGCGTCCGCGGCGTTGTCGAAACCGAGACGCTCGGCGCCTATAGCTATCCGAAGGTGCTGCGCGACGGAGTGCAGGTGATCTGCAAGGTGCAGGTCTATGCGCTCGAAGTCACCGACATGGCAAAGAATTTCAAGGAAAAAGGCGAGCGCCGGATCGAATGGGTTTCGTTCGATGAGGCGGCGACGCGCGTGCGCGAACCGGAGCTCCGCCACCTTTTGCTCGCCTTCAAGCAACGGATGCCCGACAGGCTTTCGGCCAAGGCGGCGAAGCAAATTCCAGCGGAATGAATCCTGCCATCTTGCGCTGCTAAGAAAGCAGCGTAGAAGCAGCTTTATCCTCAGGAAAAAGAATGCCGCCACGTCCCGTAGTTCTCACGAAACGCACGCTCGACAAGGACCTCGACAAGATCACCCATGTCGAGGACGCGGCAAAGCATGTTTTGCGGCGGCTGGTGACGCCTGGACTCGGGCTGATCTTCGTCGGTCTGGCCATGCTCTTTGCCGGCGTCTATGTGTTCGACCGGCCGGGAGCAGTGCTCGTCGTAGCGGCGGCAGCCCTTGCCGGCTATATGGCGCTGAACATCGGCGCTAATGACGTGACCAACAATGTTGGTGCCGCCGTCGGCGCGCGCGCCATGACGTTGGGCCAGGCACTGGTCATCGCTGCGATTTTCGAAGTTCTTGGCGCCACGGTCGGCGGCGGCGGGGTTGTCAAGACGATTTCCGCAAACATCGTCGACGCCGTCCAGGTGCCGCAAGCGATGCTCGGCTGGATCATGATGGCGGCACTGACGGCCGCAGCTCTCTGGATCAACCTCGCAACCTGGATGAACGCGCCGGTTTCCACCACCCATGCGATCGTCGGGGCGGTGATCGGCGCCGGCATCTCAGCCGTCGGGCCGGAGCCGGTGAACTGGCGGGTGATGCTGGAGATCACCTCGAGCTGGATCACCTCGCCGCTGATCGGCGGGCTGATCGCCGCCGGGCTGCTTTATCTCGTCAAGACCTTCATTATCTATCGCGACGACAAGCTCGCAGCCGCGCGGCGCTGGGTGCCGGTGCTGGTCGCGGTGATGGCTGGCGGGTTCATGGCCTATATGGTGCTGCAGCTGTCACCCTGGGGCAGGTTCCCGCCGCTGACCGTCCTCCTCGTCGGGATCGGCATCGGGCTGGTGAGCTGGCTTGCCGCCCGGCCGCTCGTGCTCGCCCAAGCGCAGGATCTCGAAAACCGCAACAGCTCGCTGCGGACGCTGTTCCGGCTACCGCTCATCGGCTCTGCGGCGCTGCTATCCTTCGCGCATGGCGCAAACGACGTTTCGAACGCAGTCGGGCCGCTGTCGGCGATCGTCCATTCGGTCGGCATCGGTGGCGACGGCGGCGTCGGGCATCCGCCGCTCTGGGTCATGCTGATCGGCGCCTTCGGCATCTCCGTCGGCCTGCTGCTTTTCGGACCGCGCCTCATCCGCCTCGTCGGCGAGGAGATCACCAAGCTCAATCCGATGCGGGCCTATTGCGTCGCGCTGTCGACCGCCTTCACCGTCATCGTCGCCTCCTGGCTCGGCCTGCCGGTCAGCACCACGCATATCGCCGTCGGCGCCGTCTTCGGCGTCGGATTCTTCCGCGAATGGTACACGCGCCATTCGAAGACCCGCATCGCCTATATCAGACGCAAGGCCGAGAGCTTCGATATCGACGAGCCGGAAGAGCCTAATATCTATGAGACGCGCCGGCGCTATCTCGTGCGCCGTTCGCATTTCATGACGATCGTCGCCGCCTGGATCGTCACCGTGCCGGTTTCGGGAGCGCTTGCGGCAATGATTTATTGGGTTATGTTCGCGCTCTTCGTCTGAAATCCCGAGTTTTTTAAATGCGCGCCAATTTCCGTATGCAACGGCTTTTTGTCGACGCGCCGCTTACGAGCGGCGCAGTCGTGGAGGCGAATGCCGATCAGTTCAACTATCTCTCCAACGTCCTGAGGATGGAGGAAGGTGCAGAGATCCTGCTCTTCAACGGCCGCGACGGCGAGTGGAAGGCGACCCTTACCTTTCCCACGCGCAAACGAATCCTGTTGACGGCAACCGAAGAGACGCGGCCGCAGCCGCAGCCTTGCGACCTGCATTATCTTTTTGCGCCGCTCAAAGTCGGCCGCATGGATTATCTCGTGCAGAAGGCGGTCGAAATGGGCGCCGGCCTGCTGCAGCCGGTCATGACCCAACACGTCCAGGGCAAGATCACCAATCTCGACAAGCTGCGCGCCAATGTCGTCGAAGCGGCGGAGCAATGCGGCATCCTCGGCATTCCCGATGTGGCCGAGCCGGTGAGGCTTTTCGACCTGCTCGACCGCTGGCCGAGCGAGCGCCGCATCATCTATTGCGACGAGGGCGATGCCGGGCAGAACCCGCTGCCGGTGCTATCGGCGGTGCGGGAAAGACATCTCGCCCTGCTGGTCGGGCCGGAAGGCGGCTTTTCGGAGGAAGAACGGGCACGGCTTCGAAGCCTCGATTTCGTCACCGCCATTCCGCTCGGACCGCGCATCCTGCGGGCCGATACGGCAGCTGTCGCGGCCCTGGCGGTGGTGCAGGCGGCAATCGGCGACTGGAACTGACTTGGAAAACGGGTTGACATGGAAACCGGCGCTATTTTTTGATGCGTCGTTGAAAGAATTTCACTTGCAACATAGGTGGCTTGGGTCCAAATCAGCCTTCCAATTGCCCGGCCCCCTGGGCGCCTTTTTGAATACAGGTATCCCGCATGGCCCGCGACACTACCGACCAGACACCGCTCTCTTCGGTCCAGGATCTGACCGATTATATCGCTGCGGGCAACAAGCCGCGGGAGCGCTTCCGGATCGGCACCGAACATGAGAAATTCGCTTTCTTCCGCGCCGACAACAGCCCGGTTCCCTATTTCGGCGATGCCAGCATTTCGGCCCTGTTGACCGGCTTGCAGATAAAAAGTGGCTGGGAGCCGATCACCGACGGCGGCAACATCATCGGGCTTGCCGAGCAGAACGGTATGGGCGCGATCTCGATCGAGCCCGGCGGCCAGTTCGAACTCTCCGGCGCACCGCTGGAGACGATCCATGAGACCTGTCGGGAATCGAACCAGCATCTGGCGACGCTGCGCGAAATCGCCGAACCGATGGGCATCCGCTTTCTTGGCATCGGCGGCAGTCCCAAATGGACCTATGCGGAAACCCCGCAAATGCCGAAGTCACGCTACGAGATCATGACCCGCTATATGCCGAAGGTCGGCACCCAGGGTCTCGACATGATGTACCGCACCTGCACGATCCAGGTGAACCTCGATTTCTCGTCGGAAGCCGACATGCGCAAGAAAATGCGCGTCTCGATGAAGTTGCAGTCGCTGGCGACCGCGCTCTTTGCATCCTCGCCCTTCACCGAGGGCAAGCCGAACGGGCTGCTCTCCTGGCGCGGCGATATCTGGCGCGATGTCGACAACCGGCGCTCCGGCCTGCTCGATTTCATCTTCCGCGACGATTTCGGTTTCCGTGATTATGCCGAGTGGGCGCTCGACGTGCCAATGTATTTCATCGTCCGCGACGGCCGCTATCACGACTGTACCCATGTCACCTTCCGCCAGTTCATGAACGGCGCATTGAAGGGCGAGGTCGCCGATCCGGCGCCGACCATGGGCGACTGGACCAACCATCTTTCGACACTCTTCCCCGACGTGCGGCTGAAGCGTTTCCTCGAAATGCGCGGCGCCGACGGCGGCCCGTGGCGGCGCATCTGTGCCTTGCCGGCCTTCTGGGTCGGCCTGCTCTACGACGATGCGGCACTCGATGCCGCTGACGAGTTGACAAAGGATTGGAGCTTTGCCGAGGTCCAGGCACTGCGCAATGCCGTTCCGGCCGAGGGGTTGACGGCTCAGTTTCGCGGACACCCGCTCTTCGACATGGCGCGCGAGGTGATCGGTATTTCGAGGGCCGGCCTCAAGGCGCGCGGCAGGCTCAACGGGGAAGGCCAGAACGAGAGCATCTTCCTGGCGCCGCTCGAAGAAGTGCTTGCCAAGAAGGCGACGCTCGCCGAGGATCTGCTGGCACTCTATCACGGCCGCTGGCACGGCTCCGTGGAACCGGTCTTCGAGGACTATCAGTACTGAGCCTGACACAAAGCGGTTCCGCTTCCCCGGAATCGCTCTGACAGCCCCTATTGTCGACGGTCTCCGAGCACGGACGTAGAGGCCGGCGGCATGGTGCTCCACGCGACCTGCCGCTGGAACCTTAGCCAAACGCTCTAGCGAAATTCCTCCCTAAGTTCTTATGGCAAAAAGCCGTTTGCGCATTGCCATTTCCGGTTATAGTGGCGTTACAATGCGTCACGACCTGGGGAAAGGGACTTCCATGCTGCCACTCTTCGACATGATGATGCAGGCGCAGAACGGCGCGGCGATGGAGGCGATCGCCCGGCAGTTCAACCTCGCACAGGAACAGGCGACGAAGGCGATGGCGGCACTGATGCCGGCCTTTTCCGCCGGGCTGAAGCGCAGCACCAGCAATCCCTATGATTTCGTTGGGCTGATGCAGGCGGTCTCCTCCGGCAACTATGCGCGATATTTCGAGGATATGAACCGGGCCTTCACGCCGGAGGGCATTTCCGACGGCAACAACATCCTTGCCCAGCTTTTCGGCTCGAAGGAGGTTTCGCGCGCGGTCGCCGCCCAGGCCGCACAAATGACCGGCATCGGCCAGGATATCTACAAGCAGATGCTGCCGGTGCTGGCCGATACGCTGATGGGCGGGCTCTTCAAGCAGACGACCGGCCAGATGGCGTCGCCGGTCAATCCCTTCTTCAACACGGCGATGGGCGAAACCATCCAGAAATGGCTTGAGAGTACCGGCTTCGCCCCGAAGCCGGCCCCAGAGCCCAGCGTCTTCGACAATCCCTTTACGCAGGCGATGCAGCAGATGTTTTCGATGCCGAAGCCTGCGCCAACGCAGACGCCGAACCCCTTCCTCGACAATCCTTTCGCCAAAGCCTTCCAGGAGATGATGGGCGGGCTCGGCCAGCAGCCGGCAGCCCAGACTAAGACCAAGACGCCGGAGGCGCCGAAGGAAGAGGCGAAGGTCAATGCCGACAGCTATACCGAGATGCTGAACGCCATGTTCGACAGCGGACTGGAAGTGCAGAAGAACTACCAGCGGAACCTGGAAGCGATCTTCGAAACCTATCGGCCGAAGCCCCCGCCCAAGACGAGCGAATAACCCCGGATGCGGGACTTTAGCACGTAAAAAAACCCGGAGATGGCTTGGGAAAGCCGATCACCGGGTCAAGCGGCAGGGCTATTGGCTATCACCCTGCGGGGAAACTTAACGCTCCTGCTCTTCGTAGGGGCGCAAGAACGACGACAGGCGCCAACGATTGCGCGCCGAGCGCGTCAGATGTTCCGACGGGTCCTCGAAGAAGGTCGAGGCCAGGAACGCAGAGGTCAGGTCGGCCCTGCTAAGGCCGATATCCCTCAGCTGCGCGTCGTTCAGATCATGCAGCGCGTTGATCTCCATGCGATTGCGGAACACGCGAAAGAGGGAGGCCAACGGTGCGAGGCCTGCTGCCAGACGCTGGGAAAACGTCGGGGTCCGCTTGCCGCAGTCGAGCTCTATTGTTCGGTCTATCATGCGCATTGAACTCTCCTTTCTTTCGAATTCTTTTAGGCGCGCAACAACCCACCCTGCCCGCGAGGTCGTGCGGGAAGGAGCAGGCTGAATTGGCTCGGACAGGCAGGGCGCCTGTCCTTCACTTTGCTTGATTTGCATCCCGAAGATGCCAAAGACCTATTGATCAGTCCAACGAATGTTTCTAATGATTATCATCAGCTATCTTTATGGGTGAAAACATGTCCGCGCCTCTTGATCTCGACCAATTGCAGACTTTCATCGCCATCGTCGATTCCGGCAGCTTCACCAAAGCCGCCGACAGGGTCTACAAGACCCAATCGGCCGTCTCCATGCAGATGCGCCGTCTCGAGGAACGCATCGGCAAGCAGCTGTTCATCAAAGACGGACGCGGCAACCGGCTGACGGTCGAGGGCGAAAAGCTGCTCAACTATGCCCGGCGCATCATTCGCCTCAATAACGAGGCGATCGCCGCTTTCGACGACAACAGGCTGGAGGGCATGCTGCGCATCGGCACGCCGGACGATTATGCCGACCGCTACATGCCCGAAATCATCGGCCGCTTCGCCAAGACACATCCGAATGTCGAGCTCTATATCGTCTGCGAGCCCTCGGTGGATCTTGCCGAGCGCATGCATAAGGGCGAGCTCGATATCGCGCTCGTCACCCACAATCCGCGCGAGCGCATGTCCGATGTGGTGAGAACCGAGCCGCTCTGCTGGGTGGGCTCGGCCAACCATCCGATCCGCGACGACGCACCGGTGCCACTTGCCGTCGGCCGGCGCGACTGCCAATGGCGCCAGCTCGCCTGCTCGGCGCTCGATGCTGTGGGGCGCGAGCACCAGATCCTGTTCACCAGCTGGTCCTGCACCGTCGTTGCCGCTGCCGTACTTGCCGGCATGGCCGTTTCGGTGATGCCGGAATCGGCGCTGCGGACGGGCATGAAGGTGCTGAGCCAGGCGGACGGCTTTCCGGCGCTGCCGCCGGTGCAGATCGGCATCATGAAGCGGCCGGGCGTTTCGCTCTCGCTGATGAACGCGATCACGGCGCACATCACCGCCTGTCTCGACAACATCACGCCGGCTGTCGTCGACGACAGCCTCGAGGCGGACGTCAAATCCGCCCAGGCACGCCTTTATCCGCGGCTGAAGGCGGCCAATATGGTCCCAAGCTGGTAAGAGCTCTCAGGCGGCGCGCGGCAGGGTCGTGGCAAAAAGGGAGGCGCGGATGACGCGCTTCCACTCATCGAGCATGCGCCGCGCCAAGGCCTCCTCACTGACGGCGGCAAGCCGGATGACAGCGCCGATCAGGTGGCTGAACAGGTAAGTGCGCGCATACATGTCTTCGTCGCAAAGGTCGGGAGCCAGCTGGCGCACGGCGTCATGAAAGACACCGGCGACGCGACCGCTATGTTCTATATTCAGCTGCAACAGATCCTGATCGGTCTCCGTTCCCATCCACACGCCGAGATAGACGGGATCGTTGTGGTAGGAATCGTAATACCAGTCGATGATGGCGCAGACGCGGTCCAGCGCCTGGTCGAGTGACTGGACGTCGGCAAACATCGCCGCCATCTTCGCCTGGATCGCCGAGGCGTGCTGGTCGAACAGGGCTTTGACGATTGCCGCCTTCTCCGGGAAATACTGGTAAACCGAACCGATCGGCACCTTGGCGGCAATGGCGAGTTCCGTCATCCGCATGGCGCTGACGCCCTTTTCGGCGATGATCTTGGCGGCGGCAGCGAGAATGAGGTCCAGCCTCTGGATGCTGCGCTCCTGCTTCGGCTTCCTGCGCAAGCCGATGCGTTCCATGCTTTCCGCGCCCATGTCGTTCCCATTCTTTTTGTTCACGGCGAAAGGCATGTGCCAAACCACCGCGTCGAGCCGATATGACATGCAGGCCTTCATCCGCGGTAAATGGAAACACTCGCATTTTAACGGCTGGGAAAAGCGTGTGAAAACGGTGCGCTATCGTACAATTCAAAGTGCTACGGCGTCCTGTGCACGACTGGAAAAGACGCTCGGCGCCGCACGCATATCGAGTCAGAATTTCACCGGCAGCGCCGCTTGCGCCCCATGCTGCTGTGTGCTGTCTGCGATCTTGGGAATGGCCCAACGTGCGGCGGCCATCTTGCCGCCGATGCCGGCATGTTCCGTCGTCGCGCTGCAGCACTTTGAATTGCTGCAGATCTTATCCTTAGATCGATCCCGATTTAAGGAATTATGTAGTAGGTGGCGGGCAAATGACGGGGCGGTAGCGCCTGCCGCCTCAGCTCATTACCATCCATGCGCCGAGCCAGGCCCACATGGCGGCAAGCACCAGGTAACCGGCGGCAAAGATCGGGCTGCGATAACGCAGGTCGTTGCTGGTGACATGGATGGCGGCGTGGGCGTAGCGCAGGGCGACGAAGGCCCAGGCGAGGCCGGCGGAAACGAGATTGTCGGCCTCGGTGATATAGAGAAGAATGCAGCAGGCGTAGAAGAGAACCGGCAGTTCGAACTGGTTGGCGAGACAGTTCTTGACGGCAAGGCTTTCGGCCGGCTCGCGGCGGTTTTCGCGATAATCCGATTTCGCGATGGTGCCGGCGCGGACCATTTTTGCGCGCCGAAGCCCAAGAAGCGCATACAGACCATAGACCAGGGCCACATGGGCAAGGAGTGGCCAGAAGATTTGATAGCCGGTCATATGGCCGCTTCCTTTCTGCTTCCGCATTTGTTGCGCGTATGACAGCGCCGCGCGTCTTTCAGGCACGCAAAGGACGCTGTAATACTTTGAGTTGCTGCATAATTTTCTCCTTAAATCGATTCCGAATTAAGGACTTATGCAGTAGCCGAAAGGAGAACCGGACACCAGCGCCGGTCAGGCTGAAAGCGGCCTCAATCCTGGCGCGGCGAGAGCCAGCGACCGATGGCAAGCCGGACGATGAGGATGAAACAGATGGCGAGGCTTGCGAATTTCAGCCGCGTCATCCACGGCAGTAGCTGCGTTGCAACAGCAGAGGGCGCACCGTTGCCGAAGGCGATGAGGCTCGAGATATTCTCGCCGTAGTCGGCAATGCCGTAGATGAACGGCAGCAGGTAAACCGCTTTGCCAATGACCGGATGCAGCGATTGGCCGAACCACGAACCAACAGGACCGAGCTTGAGGAAGGCGAAGAACAGCAGCGCCGTCAGCAGTGCCGGAAAGATCAGCTCCGGCCCGAAATACATGGCGCGTAGCAGCCTGGTCGCTGTCTCGTTCTCATCGAGCAGCTTCTGCATGTGGAAGACGGCCGACTCGTCGTAACCGGCGAAATAGGTATCGAGCACCGCTTGGCCGGTTTCATGCTTGAAGGGAACGACGAAGCCGAAGGTCGTCCAGGCGAGCACGGCAAGGCAAAGGGCTGCGAGCAGCGCGACGATCCAGAGAGGAATCCCGCTGCCCGCCTTCATGATCAGAGGCCGGCGCCCGGATAGTTCGGGCTCTCGCGGGTGATCGTCACGTCATGGGCGTGGCTTTCGCGAAGACCGGCACCTGAGATGCGCACGAACGTGGCGCGGTCCTGGAATTCCTTGAGGTCCTTGCCGCCAACATAGCCCATGGCCGCCTTGAGGCCGCCGGCAAGCTGGTGGATGACGCCCGAGACCGGCCCCTTGTACGGCACCTGACCTTCGATGCCCTCAGGCACGAGCTTCAGCGTGTCGCGCACCTCAGCCTGGAAATAGCGATCAGCGGAGCCACGGGCCATGGCGCCGACGGAACCCATGCCGCGATAGGCCTTGAAGGAGCGTCCCTGGTAAAGATAGACCTCGCCCGGGCTCTCATCGGTGCCGGCAAGCAGCGACCCGATCATCACGGCGGAAGCGCCGGCGGCGATCGCCTTGGCAAGATCGCCGGAGAACTTGATGCCGCCATCGGCGATGACGGGCACGTCCTGATCATTCGCCGCCTGCACCGCCGACATGATGGCGGCAAGCTGCGGCACGCCGACGCCGGCGACAATGCGCGTCGTGCAGATCGAGCCCGGACCGATGCCGACCTTGACGGCATCCGCACCGGCATCGATCAGCGCCCTGGTGCCGTCATAAGTGGCGACGTTGCCCGCCATGATGCGCACCGAGTTGGAGAGCTTCTTGACGCGGGAGACGGCATCGAGGACGCGCTGCGAATGGCCATGGGCGGTATCGACGACCAGAAGGTCGACGCCGGCTTCGATCAGGCGCTCGGCGCGCTCGAAGCCGTCATCGCCGACGCTGATGGCGGCGGCGGCGCGAAGCCTGCCCTGCGCATCCTTGGAAGCGTTCGGGTTCAGCTGCGACTTCTCGATGTCCTTGACGGTGATGAGGCCGACGCAGCGGCCCTCGGTATCGACGACCAGCAGCTTCTCGATGCGATGCGAATGCAGCAGGCGCTTGGCCTCCTGCTGATCGACGTTTTCCTTGACGGTGACCAGATTGTCCTTGGTCATCAATTCGTGGATCTTCTGTTCGGGATCGGAAGCGAAGCGGACGTCACGGTTGGTCAAGATGCCGACGAGGCGGCCGGACTTCTCCACGACAGGGATGCCGGAGATGCTGTAGGACTTCATGAGCGCGAGCGCATCGGCAAGCGTCGCATCGGGGCCGATCGTCACCGGATTGACGACCATGCCGCTTTCAAACTTCTTCACTTGCCGGACCTGCTCGGCCTGCTCGATCGGCGTCAGGTTGCGATGAATGACGCCGAGACCGCCGGCCTGGGCCATGGCGATCGCCAGGCGGCTCTCGGTGACGGTATCCATGGCGGATGAGATGATCGGGATGTTGAGATCGAAATCACGGGCGATGCGGGTGGAGATATTCGTCTGGCCGGGCATGACCTCGGAATGTCCCGGCTGCAGCAGCACGTCGTCGAAGGTAAGCGCGTCTGCGCCGGTTGCCGTTTCAATGATGCGTGCCATGGCCAAATTCCTTCATTTAATAAAAATGCGACCCTGTCCGGAAACGAATCGTCCGCCCCGTCGGTCTGCATTGGGTTGCTTGGAAGTTGGCGAGGGCTGGTAACACGTCTATGACAGGAAGGAAATAGCAAAAAGCCCGGCATGTCGGCCGGGTTCGTCATGGGTGCCATGCGCGAGGAGCATTCCGGGAAAAGCGCTAAGCATTTTTCGGTCCGGAATGGTTTAAATACAATATGTTATAGCGGTCAGCGCTTCCGTGAAAGCCTGAGCCGCTTCGGATCAGATGTCGAACTGATAAGTCTTCGGTACGAAGCGATAACCGCCATCCTGCTTCTCGACGAAGCCGACTGCCGGGAACGGCATGTGGCAGCCAAGGAAGGCGATCTTTTCGGTCGCGATCATCTCGATAGCGGGCATTCTTGAAGGCAGCCGCGCCGCCAGCAAGCCAGAGCCTGCGGCGAAGACGGTGCGCCGCTTCATTCGAGTCGAAATTGCCATATATCCATTCTCCCATGACGCGCGGTGTTCGCAGCCCGGCCCGATGACATTTCCGGCCGGATTTCTTGCCCCGCAAGTGTAAACATATGTCAATCTTGACAGGCGACGTTGGTGCGCAAGCCGTCTCACGCAGACGTGAAGCAAACGTGCCGTCGACCCGGATTTGGGGATTGGCAGAACCCGCAGCTGGGACTAAACAGCACGGGCCTTTCCAGCTTCAATCCGCTGCCCCATCAAGGCTCCCGCCTATGAATCGCATCGTCCCGCTGATCCTTGCCGTCGCCCTTTTCATGGAACAGATGGATTCGACCGTCATTGCGACGGCGCTGCCGGCGATTGCCGCGGATTTGTATGTCGGGCCGATCACGCTGAAGCTGGCGCTGACCTCCTACATGGTGGCGCTGGCGGTGTTCATCCCGGTCAGCGGCTGGATAGCCGACAGGTTCGGCGCCAAGAAGATCTTCCGCCTTGCCATCTCCGTCTTCGTCATCGGCTCGATTTTCTGTGCCGTCTCGTCCAACCTCGTGGAATTCGTGTTTGCCCGCTTCCTGCAGGGCATGGGCGGCGCGATGATGACGCCGGTCGGCCGGCTCGTGCTGGTGCGCACGACTAAGCGCAGCGACCTGGTCTCGGCCATGGCGCTGCTCACCATCCCCGCGCTTGTCGGCCCGCTCACCGGCCCGCCGCTCGGCGGCTTCATCACCACCTATTTCAGCTGGCACTGGATCTTCCTGATCAACGTGCCGGTCGGCATCATCGGCATCTGGCTTGCGACGATCTTTCTGCCGGAGGTGGAAGCTACGGCGCCGCCGCGGCTCGATTTCACCGGTTTCGTGCTGACCTCGCTATCGGCTGCGGGCGTCGTCTTCGGTCTGTCGGTGGTCAGTCTGCCGGCCCTGCCCCCTATCATTGGCGTCACCGCCACCTTGATCGGCCTCATCTGCGGCTTCCTCTACGTGCGCCATGCCAAGCGGCATCCGGCGCCGATCCTCAACCTCAACCTGTTCAAGAACCCGACGTTTCGGGCCTCCACCTTGGGCGGCACGCTGTTTCGCATTTGCGTCGGTGCCATGCCCTTCCTGACGCCGCTGATGCTGCAGCTCGGCTTCGGGCTGACGCCATTCCAATCCGGCCTCATCACCTTTGCCGGAGCGATCGGGGCGATCACCACCAAGTTCATGGCAAAGCGCGTCTTCGCCGCTGCCGGCTTCCGCACCACGCTTCTCGGCGCCGCCATGGTGACGACCCTGGTGACTGTCATCACAGGCCTGTTCACGCCGTCGACGCCGCACCTCGTCATCATCGGCGTGCTGCTGCTCGGCGGCTTCTCCCGCTCGTTCATGTTCACCGGCGTCAATGCGCTTGCCTTTGCCGATATCGATGATGCCGAGGCGAGCCAAGCGACATCGATGAGCTCGGTGATGCAGCAGGTCAGCCTGGCGCTCGGCGTCGCGGTCGCCGCCGCGATCCTGGAGAGCTCGATCTATATCAGGGGCGAAGCGCTACAGGTTGCCGATTTCCACCTTGCCTTCTACATCATTGCCGGACTGACCGTCATTGCAACCATTCCCTTCGTCAGAATGGACCGCAATGCCGGCGCACTTGTTTCCGGCCATCGCTCGAAGGCGATGACGGCGGCAACTGTCGAAGCCGAACAACAGGCGGTGAAATAGGCAACCGCTACTCCGGGCTTTCGCAAACCGCAGAGAGCTTGTTGCCGTCGAGATCACGGATATAGGCGGCATAGAAATGGGCATGGTAGGAGCGCAGGCCGGGCTCGCCCTCATCCACGGCGCCTGCCGCAATCGCCGCGGCATGGAAGGCGTCGACATCCGCCCGCGTTTCGGCCGCCAGCGCCACCATGGCGCCATTGCCTGAGGTGGCCCGGCGGTGATTGAACGGCGTCACCACCCAAAAGCGGCAGCGCGTATCGCCCTCGGCGGCATAGCCGATTTCCTCTTCGGAAGAGCGCTGGCGGCGATAGCCGAGGGGAGACAGCACGGCATCATAAAAATGCCCTGCGCGATAAAGGTCGTTGGTTCCGAGCGTGACGTAAAGAAGCATGGGATCAGCGGTTCAAATCCTCACGGCGCCGCGCCTCCTTTCGGACACGCAAAGGACGCGGCAACGCCTTCCATTGCTGCCTATCTTATCCTTAAATCGATCCCGATTTAAGGAATTATGCAGCCGATCGCCATCATCCGTCAGGACCGGCTTGAAGATCAAGCTTCTACTGCTTGGCCTTCGGCCTTGCGCCCCTTGAACCCCTTGGCCAGCAGGAACATCTCGACCGATTCGGCGCGCGACGAGTTCGGTTTGACATGAACGACCTGGCGGAAGTTCTGCTTGAGCATGGCGAGCAGCTCACGTTCGGTTCCGCCCTGGAAGGTCTTGGTGAGGAAGTGCCCGCCTTCCCCCAGCACTTCGACGGCGAAATGCGCTGCGACTTCGCAGAGATGCATGGTGCGCAGATGGTCGGTGCGGTGGTGGCCGGTGGTGGGTGCTGCCATGTCTGATATGACAAGGTCGGGTGTGCCGCCGACGGCCTCCAGCAGCTTTTCCGGCGCAGTCGGATCGAGGAAATCGAGCTGCAGGATCTTGACGCCCGGCAGCTGGGTCATTTCGAGGAAATCGATCGCAGCCACACGAATGTCATCATCCGTCGAGCCGGTGACTTTGGCGGCGATCTGCGACCAGCTGCCGGGGGCAGCTCCCAGATCGATGATGCGCCTGGCGCCGCGCAGGATATGATGTTTCTCGTCGATCTCCAGCAGCTTGAAGGCGGCACGGGCGCGATAACCTTCAAGCTGGGCGCGCTGCACATAGGGATCGTTGATGTGGCGCTCCAGCCATTGGCGGGAGGAGGCCTTCATCTTCTTGTTCTTGACCCGCTGGCCGAGCTTGCGGCCGGTGCGGTTTCCCGCGATCGGTGCCTTGGTCATGCCTATTCCTTATCTTACGATCTCACGCGCTGGCCGCGGCGGTTGCGATTGCGCCGCCACACGCCGTCATCGGCCATCATGTCGGTGAGCAAGCCTTCCCTCAAGCCGCGATCGGCAACGCGCATACGCGGGCTCGGCCACCGGCGGCGGATCGCCTCGAGAATGGCGCAGCCGGCCAGCACCAGATCGGCCCGGTCCGGCCCGATGCAGGGATTGGCGGCGCGGCTTGCGAAATCCCAGGAGAGAAGCTTTGCCTGCATGGCGGAGACCTCGTCATCGGACAGCCAGATGCCATCGACCTTGCGCCGGTCATAACGCGGCAGGTCGAGATGCACGCCGGCAAGCGTCGTCACCGTGCCCGATGTGCCAATCAGATGGAAGTCGCCGGTCTGGGCGACCTCGATCTCCGGGCAATCGAAGCGTCCAAGCATGCCTTCGACTTCGCGCACCATGCCTTCGAAAGCCTCCGGCGTGACGTCGTGCCCGCCATGGCGCTCCGACAGCGTCACGACGCCGACCGGCAGCGAGGTCCAGTGGGTGATGTGATTGGCAAGGCGGCTGAAGCGATTGTCGCCGATGCGGATGACGGCGATCTCCGACGAGCCGCCGCCGATATCGAACAGCACGACGGAGCGCGTCTCGCGACCGACCAGCGACGAGCAGCCGGAGACGGCAAGCCGCGCCTCGGTCTCCCGATCGATGATTTCGAGCTCGAGGCCGGTTTCGGCAACGACCCGGTTGAGGAAGTCCTCGCCATTGACGGCCTGGCGGCAGGCTTCGGTGGCGATCAGCCGCATGCGGCGGATCTCTCGGTTCCTGAGCTTGGAGGCGCAGATCCTCAATGCCTCGATCGCCCGCTCCATCGCCTCGTCGGACAGACGGCCGCTGGCCGCAAGGCCTTCTCCGAGGCGTACGATGCGGGAAAAAGCGTCGACGACGCGGAACTGACCGGGACGGGTCGGCTGGGCAATGAGGAGACGGCAATTATTGGTGCCGAGATCGAGAGCGGCATAGAGCTCCTCCGGCCACACATGCTCGCCGCCCTGGCGGTCACCCTGATAACCGGGGTTGATATGGCTGTCCTGGCGGCCCTTGCGGTTGGCGGCCGCGCCGTTCTGGGTTTCGCGCGGGACGGCGACGCGCGCCGTCTCTTCCGCGCGGCTTTCCTGCTGCGGGGCACCTGCTGGTTTTGCCGATGTCAGCGGCCGGCCCTGAAGACCGCGCTTGCCACGATGCTTGCGGCGATTGCGACGGCTCGGCGCCGAATCGCCATCGGACCGGGCGGTATGATCCACCGCTCCGGCCTGTTCCATCACATGAGGTTGAGGTAAACCGTCCTGTACAGCACCATGGCCGCCACGACGGCGACGCTTGCGCTTGCGGGCCGGATTGCCGGCTGCATCTTCCATCGGGCGCGCAGGCTGTCCGGCACCGCCGGAGGGCTCATGCGAAGCGGGATGAGCCGCGTTGCGGGATTGCCCGCCACGTTTGCCCTTACGGCGCCTGGACTTCTTGCCGTCCTTGCGCCTTGCCGCCGACGCCCCGTCAAATTGCGGCTTTGCGCCGCCTTCGGGGTCTTCCACGTTATTTTTCCATCACGCCGCGCAAGTCTTGAGATATGCAGCAGGCGCTCATTCGATTTTTGCGTTGCGGCAAGAATATCAGCGCCCGCCGAAATCGCCAAATTCTTTTTTGGACAGGGGATTTGCAGCGATTTCACACTTCCGCGGCAGTACCGATTTTTTTCAAAAGAGCTATTTGCAATTCCCCGGCTTTTGGTTATAAGCGCCGCACACCAGCCGACCGCCCGCCGGTTCGCTTATGCTGGGGAATAGTTCAATGGTAGAACGACGGACTCTGACTCCGTTAATCTTGGTTCGAATCCAGGTTCCCCAGCCAATTCTTATTTCTCATTGAAAATCAGATAGTTAGCACGTTCGTCAGACTGCCAACCGGAACAGTTTTTCGATGCAGCTAGCCGGATCAGGTTGCGTGGGTTCAATCCACTTCCTCAGGATCAGGAAGCGCTTCGCGGTCAGCGGCACCAACCAATAGCTGACTATCGGCTTTGGGGCCGTAAGGAGACTGACCGTTCTGGAGAGATAGGCCACGAATGCAGACTGCGTTCGAACTAAGCAGTTTCTGTTCGAATCTTGTCGGGCGCGCCTGTTTTCCAGAACAAAACTGGGAACCGTGCAGTTTCTCACCGGCGGCAGGGAAGCGCTCAATAGACACCCTGGTCCGCTTAGCGACCGGCGGCTTTGCGTCTCTGCTGCGAGCTCCATGCGGGCGCTGGCACGCGGTCTCCAATAATGGAAGCTGGAAATGTACCCTCATTGGCCCCATCGGCTTCCGTGTCCGCTTTAGAGACCCCGCTAGAGTAGGGTCCATGACCGAGATGAGGGCGCGAAGACGTCGTTCATATACCGCTTCCGCGATGTCCGAGTTTATGCCAGCCCTAACTTGCGTATATGAAGTTGGAGTTGAATTTCGAGCAGGCGCTGGGCACACTTGAACACTTGCTACCTCGGTTTGCCTGTGTTCCGGCGTGCAAATTTGGATCTGACTCATATTTGATGATTTCGCAGTCGAAACTGGCGGGGTAGACGATGATCCGACGGAAGGCCAAGACAGACCTCGATCAATGGATCGCTGATGCACACAGTCTGTTCGCCCCCTTTGATCCATCAGATGAGCGACAGCTTTCCGCCTTGCTGCGGCGTCACAACTTCTTTCCCAAAAGGTCTTTCAAAGCCGCATTGTCGAGCATCGCATCTGCCAGGAGTCGTTTCAGCTTCGTGTTCTCGTCTTCCAGCGTCTTCAGACGCTTGGCTTCGGATACGTCCATGCCGCCGAATTTGGCCTTCCATTTATAGATGCTGGCATCGCTGACGCCGTGCTTGCGGCAAAGCTCCGAGACCGGCGTGCCAGTCTCGTGCTCCTTCAGAATGCCGATGATCTGTTCGTCTGTGAAACGATTGCGCTTCATTCCCTGGTCCTCTCAATGGGCCAGAGCTTACTTCAAAATGGATTATCTCAACGGGGCAAGGTCAAAGGCAGACGAACAACCCGCCATTTTTACGGCCTGGTCCGGCGTCTTCACCAAGCCTCGTTATATCGGCGAGCACGATAAAACTCCTCAATCGGCCGCTCCTCCAGGCCCTCGTCCGTTAGCCTAAGTTTGTAGACTGGAATGCGTCGTGCGTCGCACGCGTAAAGAAATGCGTCGGAGACGTTGTTCGCCCTTATCCCTAGCGTCACATGCCTTATAATCGGAACTGGGAAATATTGTTCACGAGAAAGGATGCGGACTTCCTTCTCATAACTCCAGGCTTTGTGTTTCGATGACAGGATTTTTCTTGCGACCTTCTCAGTGTCATTCCATGTGTGTTTGATTTGCATTGAATGCGAGGCTCTATAGTAAACCTCAACAAAATCCGCGGCGGGTAGAGGTATGTCGACTGCGACGAGAACGCCGCGGAACTGGTCCGCGTAGTGAGCCCAGAGAAGATGGGAATATTTTGTCTTTGACAGCGAGCATACTCGCAGTTCGTGCTTATGCCGAATTATTTCCTCAAGATAGCGTCGGTCATCTCGATCGTTTGTAAAAAACTCAAACATTCCCTCCATTGGATCATTCAATTCGTTCCAGTTCGCACAAAACAGACGCCTATTCTCAATGATGTCCTGAGTGAATGCGTTCAGAGGCCGGTATTTGTAAAGGATCATTGGTTCACCGTTTTCGACCCACGCGTTCTCCCACGCCGTGGTTGAACTACCGTTAATGAGGCAGGCACTTTGGAGGACCTGGATTGTGGAACTAGGACAAATGCTACCATCTGAGGCTGCACGTCTTCGAGCCGTCAGCAAGTGGCACCTTTTCGGTTATCTAACGCCTGCGTCGCTGCGTCCGCTTGATGGCGCGCCATGACAAGGCCGCGCCCGCTCAGGCTAGCAAATACAATGTGCTGTATAAACGATAGAGGGAGTGAAGTAGCAAAGCGCGTTGTGGCCGCCGGACGGCTACTTCGAGGTTATACAGCGGAAAATATTGCCGCTAGCCAGTCCTGTTGACTGATCCCTAAGGCGGGCGTTTAGAATTTTTCACTGCCTAAGCTATCGTTTCAAACCTTCTTCGCGTATCGTCCGTCGCTTATTCTATATGCGGGCGTAGCCACTGGCTGTAGTATAATATGAACGGAAATCGGCAGTACGTGGTGCGCCACTCGGAATTACAATGTAACTCGTACATTACCATTGCTCAATGGGGATTGGACAAACCCGCTTCTCGCCGGCCCAGTCATTAATTTCACGATGACCGCTGGCCGCAGCCCACGCCTTCGACCCTCTTGCTCTATAGACTTTGGTCGCCATACGCGAGCATGTGTTCATCATCGGGCACTGCGATGGAATGCATAATATTAGCGCAGGAGCAGGAGTCGGTAGTCCCATCCGCGGATCGCGAGGTATAGATGTCACTCGCCGGCAACTTTTCATAGATCTTCGTCTTGTATGTCTCAAATTTCAGTGGCTAGGCCGGCGATATCGAGTTGTGGTAATGGCCAGAAAATCCTAAGGGGCACGGAATGAGAGCAGTTTTATCGCTTGATCATCAGTCGAGGTGGAGCGTCCTGCGGAGATTAGGAAATTCAACAGTCGCCAAGGCGACCATCGCGGTGCCGCTGGTCGGCTATCTCCTCCTCTTCAACGGAGAGATTGTGAAGTTTCTCAGCCTACACACCGATTTTTGCCAACCGACAACTTGCGCCCCGTCGCTGCGCCTCTTCTTGCTGTATCTTGGCTGCTGTTCGATCGCGACAGGTGCCACGCTGTATGGTTTAAGATGTCCAGCGCTAATCAAGAAGTATGACTCGGCGGCCGGCTTCTTTGAGGCCGAGAAGACCTATTTCTGCCAGCCTCGAAATCTCGACTATCTTTTGAAATTGATAGAGTTGGGGACAGAGGCCGAGCCGCTCGCTCGCAACGCGTCCAACTTCAATTACAATGGGGAAAGGCACGAAGTCGATCCGAATAGCTTGGCAGATCCAATGGGAGAGCTTTACAGGCTCCTCAACATCTCGCGTCCGAGGGCCAGATTGGTCGCATTAATTTCATACTGCCTCGGCATCTTGATACTTCTAGTCCCCACCGCGATGACATTCGTTCAAGTGATTGCCGCCTACACTATTTCCCACACCGGCGTTTGACGGCATTTCGGTCTTGATAGTCGCTACCTTGCCGTCTGGAAATCGTCCTCACGCCTACGACAGGCCTGACGTTCCTTGCTCCTTTCGGTAACTGCGACGATAGACCATTTAAATACACCCCAGCCACACACTCCGACACTAAGACACTAAGCGACGGGACAGTGGGAGCGACCGGAGTGACGACCCAAAGCTGTCGGCGCCTAATGGCCGCCTCACCGCAAACTTGAGGCCCGAAAGCGGAAATTATTGCCGCTCGCTCGGTCCAGTTGACTGATGCCCAAAGCCAGGGCACAAAAGGTGGCATCCACGGTCGCTCGCGATGGGAAAACAGAGGGGATTTCAAGGCTTTTACGCTAAGCCATTGAAATCATGTGAGAATCCAGGTTCCCCAGCCAATATTTCACTAAGCGATTGATTTTACGGCAAACGGGCTTGCTTTTGTCTACCCTCCCGTCCCATCCAATGCCTGCTTCCTTTTCGCTGCCCCTGATCACTTGGATCGACGGGCGCGGGCTGTCAGCGAATCCGACATCGCAGCTCGGGCGAGCATCTACGCATTACACGCGCCATTTCGATTTTTGCTGATTCGGGCGCGCGGTGGGGGCAGCGATGGTAGGCGCTATTGGCGTCGGCCTGACGTCTCTCGCTTCTGGAACGGCCGATAGACAAAAGTGATCAGCGATTGGAAAACACATGCAAACCAATGAGCTTCCGGAATGCTGATTTACAACAGCACTGATAATAAAGATTGAAATCGGCCGCGCCCGCAAATCTTTTATCAGGCCATACTGTTCTCCCTCCAAGATCTCTGTGTTAGGCAGCCCAAAAGCGCCAATGTTGGGCGCGACAACGTAACGCTCTCGATATCGAAGGCAGGGCTAGCTTTGAAGGCTTACAGACCAGAGATCGATGGCTTAAGAGCCATATCGGTGATCGCGGTTATTCTGTATCACGCCGAGTTCACGGTTGCCGGCCACACGTTGCTGCGGGGCGGATACATCGGCGTCGATGTGTTTTTTGTGATCAGTGGCTTTCTGATCTCCCAAATTCTGCTGACAGAAATCGAAGCAACGGGGCGTATTGATTTCCTTAAATTCTATGCTCGGCGCGCGCGGAGAATTCTGCCTGCGTTGTTTGCAGTCGTTTTCGCGACAATGCCTTTCGCATATTACCTTTTATTACCATCGGAACTCCTGGATTTCGCAAATTCCATAGGTTCGTCGCTCCTATTCGGATCGAATATCTATTTCTATTTTACTGCGGCCCAGTACGGGGAGCCCAACACCCTTCTCAAGCCTTTTCTTCACACCTGGTCGTTGAGCGTCGAAGAGCAATTTTATATCGGGTTTCCCCTCTTATTGCTGATCGTGCGCCGATACCTGAAATCAAGGTTTTTGCCATGCGTGTTGCTTGTGGCATCCCTCAGCTTTGTGTTGTGTGTGGTGACGGTACGGTATGATCAGCAACAAGCCTTTTACTCGCCACTCACCCGGGCCTGGGAACTGCTGGCTGGAACACTTCTCGCCTATCACGAGGTGAGGCGTGGACGAGCTCACCCTCGGCCGTTACTCGCGGCGGCCGGGCTTATCCTCGTTCTCGGTTCACTGATCTTGTTCAAAAAGGACACGGTTCATCCTGGCCTGGTAACTGTGATCCCGGTCATTGGGACCTGTCTGGTGCTCGCATTCACCAGTCAGCAGGACGCGGTCGGGCGCCTGTTGGCTTCTCGACCTGCGGCGCTCACCGGATTAGTATCCTACTCTTTATATTTGTGGCATTATCCGGTCTTCGCCTTCGCGCGGCTGACAAGCTTGAATTTCAACAATGGCGATAAGCTCCTCGCCATCGCAGCGACGGTCTTGGTCGCGGTGGTCAGCTTTGTCGTTATCGAAAAGCCCCTTCGCCGCACCAGGAGAAGCCGCGCTCTTTGGATCTACCTAAGCTCATCAGTTGTAACCATCATGGCTGCTGTTGTGTCAGCAGTCTCTATGGCCGGTTTTCCTCACAGGTTGGATCAAGTCTATCCATCTCTCGCGCAGACGAACGAAGCACGACTCGAAAGCACTTTTCTAAGCTTGAACAACAACATTCAAGCCGGGAAGCCCGTTATCTTCATAATTGGTGACTCGTACGCCAGAAACTGGTCCGTCGCGCTGAAAAGTTACATCGATGCGGACCGATATCAAGTCGTGGCAATCAGCTACTTAAAATGCATGGTGGAGATCAAGAACGATATTGTTAAGGCCCCCTCTCGCGCCAGCATTTACGACAAATACTGCATTCCCTTTGAAAAATATATCAACGACAAGTCATTGCTCAGCCGAACGAAAGCGATTTTCCTCACGAGTCATCGGCCTTTTGAGTACACTGTCAACCCGTTTAGGTTTGAGCTTCTTTCTTGGATGAAAAGCCACTCGGATGACGCGCGAATTTACGTCTTCGGAGATTATTTCCAGCTAGACGACTTGCACTCGTGCCTGGGGCTAATGCTTCAGACAAAATCTGATGCCTCTACGTGCCTGCGATTGGCAACCTATCCGCCGGCTAACCAGACTATAGCGCAGCTGCCATTTTTCCCATCTGATCTTGCATTCAACTATGTCGATATCATCAAGCTTCATTGCGACTACGACAAGGAGAAATGCCTCACCAGCAGCGGCGGTGTTCCGTTTATGACAGACTGGACCCATCTGACAGCAGAATTTCTAACGACGTTGATTGGTGACATTTTGGAAAAAAGAAGCGCCGACCTACGGGGCGGCGGTCTCCTCAATTTCCTGGTACTGCCGCACGCCAGGCAATCCGAACGAACTGCAAGTTCTCAGCCGAACGCTGGTCGAACGTCTTCCGCCTCTCCATCAGATTAAGCGGCCAGACGCCGGGAAGACGGTGAACTACCCCATCGACTCGATGAGTTGGTTCTCATCGCGCATGAACTGGAAGCAGACAATGAGCGCCTTCCACTTCCCGTCCTCATACCAGACGTCGCTGAACTCGATCGAGCCGGCGTGCATTTGGGTCATGTTGATCAGACAGCGGTCGCATAGTTGCCCTGCAGCGCATCCCTGAGCGTCAGCGTGCCCGGGATTGCGTCAATGACGTTCATCTGCCAGCCTTGACGGCACGCCCGTGTAATAGAGGACGATGGGAGCGCCAACCTCTTGCTGCTATTCAAACAGGATGAGGCTTGCCGGAGTTGGCGGCAAGGGTTTGACGATGACGCCGGCAAGACCGGCCAGTCCTGCCATCTCAGTCAGTTCACTTTGCGTATAAGCCTGGCCCGCCGGCGTGCTGGCGAGCATCTCCCAAGAGAACGCCGCAGGAAAAGGCGGTGACACGCCATCTTCGTTCGGCACGAAATCGACCGCGACGATCCGACCACCCTCTGCAAGGCTCGCGACGATCTTTCGTAACAGTTGGGCACATGTTTGCAAATCGAAGTGGTGCAGAAAATTCGGAAGCAGAACGAGATCATAACCGGCGCCCCAGTCGACGTCGAAGGCACTGCCGGCGATCGTCCGATAGCGGTCAGCCACGCCGGCTTTTTCTGCATTCTGCCTCGACAGCTCCAGGACAGCGCCCCAGTCGACGGCGGCGATGTCCGCCGATGGCAAGGCTTTGGCGATTTCGATCCCGAAGACGCCTGGACCTGCAGCGATGTCCAACACCTTTTTGGGAGCGCTCGGCCAGCCGGAGATTTCGTCAGCCAGTATTTTGGCGCTGAGACCCGTGAAGGAGCCCATGCCACGCGCAAACTTCAACCAGACTGGATTGTCCGCCGAAAGGTTTGCAAGTCCGGCCGAACCGCCATTGCGCACGACGGCGGCCGGATCGCGCAGAAAATTATCGAGAATTTCGGGTGCAGCGACGAACTCGACGGCAGAGCCCATATAGGCCGGCGAATTGCGATCGAGGAACATTCTGGTCGAGGGCGTCATTCGATACTGTCCGCTCTCCTTGGTCAGGAAGCCATGGACCACGAGATAATCGCAGAGGACGCGCACCCCACGCTCCGAGGCGCCTATTGCCGACGCCAGCAATGCTGCCGTTTTGCCCTCGCCGATATGAGTAAAGAGATCAAGCTCGATGGCCGCCCTGATCGCCGCCGTTTTCCGGCACGCAAACAGTGCATCGACCACGAGTTCGGGCGACACGACGCCAGCATGGGCGTCCTCGACGATTGTTTCCATGGGATCCCCCCCAGAGGCCCTCAACCGGTCTTGTCTGGCAGCGCCAGTCCCAGAATATGCGCATATTCACATATTCCACAATACTCACCGCGCTAGCCCTATCGGGTTCTCCCGCCTCAATGGCGGAATTGTCCTGCCGACCGCCACGACGTTATTGTCGGCAAACTGCAGATCGAACCACCCTCTCGGCCTAATCCCGACGGGTGGTGGAGCTTCAGGCTATAAGGCCGTTCCGGACTTGCTGGCCATTCCGGCGGGCAAGCCCAGATCGCTTCTGTTCAGCCGGCTCAAGCAGTTTCGGCGGGCATCGCCACCCCTTACGACAAAACGGAGAGGTCATTCGCTGCATTCCTCGCTCCGGCTGCCGTGCGGGTCTGCTGCCATCATTCACGGGATAGCCTAGCACAGGGAATGCCGGTCATCACCGACCTGGTATCAGACCGCTGGATCGGATCTGTTTTCGAACTCAAGGAACCAAGCGTAAGTAGCGCGGATGCCATCCTCAAGCGAAATGCGCGGTTTCCAGCCCATGTCCTGCAGCTTCTGATTGCTCATCAACTTTCGCGGCGTGCCATCAGGCTTGGAAAGATCATGAATGATCTCACCTTCGTAACCGACAACGCCGCATACCAAACGCGTCAATTCGATAATTTCGAGATCTGTACCCGAGCCGACATTGACGTGCTGCGAACCGGAATAGGTTTTGAGGAGAAACACCAACGCGTCGGCGCAGTCGTCGACGTGGAGGAATTCTCGGCGCGGGGTTCCTGTGCCCCAGACCACCATATGCGGGTCATTGCGAAGTTTCGCGGCATGCGCCTTGCGGATAAGCGCAGGCAGCACATGACTGGAATTCAGGTCGAAATTATCGCCTGGGCCGTATAGATTGGTGGGCATGGCGGAAATGTAATCCCGGCCGTATTGCTTACGGTATGCTTCCGCGAGCTTGATACCGGTGATCTTGGCAATCGCGTACCATTCGTTGGTCGGTTCAAGCGGACCGGTCAACAGAGCCTCTTCGGGAATCGGCTGCGGAGCGAGCTTGGGATAAATGCAGCTTGAACCCAGGAACAGCAGCCGGTCCACTCCCGCCCGGTGGGCGGCTTCGAAGATGTTCGCTTCGATAATCAGATTGTCATAGATAAATTCTGCGGGATAGCTGTCATTCGCAAGGATACCGCCAACCTTGGCCGCGGCGAGAATGATCGCGTCAGGCCGGGTTGCTTCAGCAAATTTCTCGACCTCCTCCTGCCGCGTCAAATCGACCTCCCGGCGCGTGGCCGTGATGACGTTGCAATCTTCGGATTGAAGCCGACGCACAAGAGCACTGCCGACCATACCGCGATGGCCGGCAACCCAGATTTTCTTGTTGGACAGGTCGTACACTCAGATCTCTTTCCGGCTGTTTTGAGCCTTCCAGTGCTTGACATCCTCCCGTACCATTTCAGCGGCGAGCTCGCGAACCGGCGTCTTGTGCTGCCAGCCGAGTTTCTGACGTGCCTTGGTCGGGTCGCCAAGCAGAAGATCGACTTCCGTCGGGCGGAAATAGCGAGGATCGATTTCTACAAGGCACGCACCGGACGCGGCGTCATAGCCCTTTTCATCGACGCCGGACCCCTTCCATTCCAAAGCAATGCCTACGTCGGCAAAAGCCCACTCCACAAACTGGCGGACACTCGTCGTCTCACCGGTCGCCAAGACGTAGTCATCCGGCTTGTCCTGCTGCAGCATGCGCCACATGCCCTCGACATATTCACGCGCGTGGCCCCAGTCACGCTTGGCGTCAAGATTGCCGAGGAAAAGCTTATCCTGTCGCCCCAGATGGATGGCAGCCACCGCCATCGTGATCTTGCGCGTGACGAAGGTTTCGCCGCGAAGCGGGCTTTCGTGATTGAAAAGAATGCCGTTCGACGCATGCATGCCGTAGGCCTCGCGATAATTCACGACGATCCAGTAGGCATAGAGCTTGGCTGCGGCATAGGGAGAACGCGGGTAAAAGGGCGTCTTCTCGTTCTGCGGCACTTCCTGCACAAGACCGTAGAGTTCCGAGGTCGACGCCTGGTAGAACCGGGTCTTTTTCTCGAGCCCCAGGATACGGATCGCTTCAAGCAACCTCAACGTCCCGACGCCATCGGCATCTGCCGTATATTCAGGCGTTTCGAAGCTGACACCCACGTGGCTTTGTGCGGCAAGATTGTAGATTTCATCGGGCTGCGTCTGCTGCACGATCCGCAGCAGGTTGGTCGAGTCGATCATATCGCCATAGTGGAGGATGAAACGAGGATGTGTCTCATGCGGATCCTGATAGATATGTTCGATGCGGCCGGTATTAAAAGACGACGACCGCCGCTTGATGCCGTGCACCGTATAGCCCTTGCTCAGAAGCAATTCGGCCAGATAGGCACCGTCCTGACCGGTCACCCCAGTGATAAGCGCGGTTTTCGTCATTTCACGTCTTTCGATGCAATCTTCGGGATGTGTTTATGGAAACGACCGGACGAGTGCAACCCCTATATAACCGAGGCTAGTCAAGCGAAATGACCATTGTGGACCTCTGCGGTTGACGCGAGGGCGTCACAATGAGACTAGAGCTTCTCAAAACTGTTAGAACTCCAAGGGGGAAGTATGATCCTGGTGACGGGAGGAGCTGGTTTCATCGGTGCGAACTTCGTGCTGGATTGGCTTGCGCTTCATGATGAGCCGGTCGTCAACCTCGATGCGCTGACCTATGCCGGCAACCTGGAGAACCTCGCTTCCGTCTGGGAGGACCCGCGCCATCTGTTCGTCAATGGCAGCATTGCGGACCATGATCTCATTGCAGAATTGCTCCGTTCCCATCGTCCCCGCGCAATCCTCAATTTCGCCGCCGAAAGTCATGTCGATCGATCGATCCATGGGCCCGAAGAATTCATCCAGACGAATATCGTCGGCACTTTTCGCCTGTTGGAGGCTATTCGGGGATTTCTCGCCTTGCAGAATGAAGCCTTCCGAAAGAGTTTTCGTTTTCTCCACGTGTCAACGGACGAAGTCTACGGTTCCCTTGCTCCCGCGGAAACGGCCTTCAGCGAAGAGCGGAAATACGAGCCAAGCAGCCCTTATTCCGCTAGCAAGGCAGCCAGCGATCATCTGGTTCGCGCTTATCATCACACCTACGGATTGCCGGTCCTAACGACGAACTGTTCGAACAACTACGGTCCCTATCATTTTCCAGAGAAACTTATTCCCCTGGTCATTCATAATGCGCTCTCCGGCAAACAGATTCCAATCTACGGGGATGGAAAGCAGGTGCGCGATTGGCTGTTCGTCAAGGACCATTGCAGTGCGATCCGACGCGTGCTGGAAAGTGGAAAAGTCGGGGAAACCTATAATGTCGGCGGCAGGAACGAACTGACGAACCTGTCGGTTGTCAATACGCTCTGCGAAATCCTCGACGAATTGAGACCACTGCCAAACGGGGCAAGCTACAAGGCCCAGATTTCCTTTGTACGCGATCGGCCCGGCCATGATCGCCGTTACGCCATCGATGCCGACAAAATCGAGCGGGTCCTGGACTGGCGCCCCCACGAGACGTTCGAGACAGGCATTCGCAAAACTGTCGAATGGTATCTCGCCAACGAAGCCTGGGTAAAAAACGTCACAACCGGCAGCTACCGCCAATGGATCGACCGCCAGTACCGATAACAGCTTGGAGAGGCAGGCTCCTCCCCGCTTGCGAGACGTCAATATCTGATGAAATGGTGGAGGAAGCGTTTGACCCCAAGGGGCACATGGCGTTGCACCCATCTGCGGGCCAAAACCCGGAAGAAAGGGCGAAGGCCGCCGGAAAAGCCTGGGGAAATCGTCCTGATTACCTTCAGGGCTCGCATCAGAGCGCGTTCGTAAACCTTGTAAACAGCGTCAGGCTCCTCGCAGACGGCGGTGTAGAAAGCTGACAGCCGATCGAACATGCCGTTGGTCAGCAACTGGAACTGGTGGAAGTGATAAAAGATCAGAGGCGAACCATCGACCTCCATCCTGCCGGATGCATCCTGCGAAAAATGCATCTTTTCGTAATTCCAGGGAGCAATCCCAGCTCCCGGATGCTCGATGATATGGCAATTCGGATACAGATCCGGCCATTCGTCCAAATACTTCTGGTCGCCCATCTTGCCGTCTTCGAGCCGATAGTAGCACCATTCGATGCATTGCTCGCGCCAGCGCGCAAGGCAGCGCATTCCCTCTTCATCACGCCGGAAACTCACCCATTCCACACAGAAACGGCCGTTAATTTCACGGTTCTGCAGCCGCGGAGCAAAGCGGTGTTCAATAATGGCAATGGAATTATCGCCGATTTCATCGAAAATCGGACTGAGCGGTGAATAGAACAGCAGATCGGAATCGAGATAGGTGATGAATTCAATATCCGGATGCTGCTCCAGCACGAAACTCGGCAGACACGGAGACAGGGTCCAGCAATATTCGGCCACGCCGCGCGATTTCTTGGCTTCCAGGAGTTCCGGCGTCTCGAGATCGGCGAGTGCAATGCAGGTGATGTAGGATCTCTTGGAGGCGATCAATATTTCCTGCGTCTTTTCGTCCATGCAAAGCACAAAAACATGCGCGTCAGGGCACCACTGGACAAGGCTCTCCATCATGGCCATTCCCTTGATGAGATAGCCGCTGTCGAAAAGGGTACAGAAGTAGTTCGTCATGATTGGGGTTGTTTCCTGCACAAATAGGTGCGCATTGCATTGCCCTTGCGACTATCGTGCGGGTCCACGTTCTCGCTCAGCGTGAACGTCGCCAGGACGTGCAGGCCGTGAATTCGAAACATGTCCAATAGCTGCGGCTCGGAAAAATGGATCTCTATGGTTTCGACACCATAGGCCTGCTTGCGGAAATACTTGGTCGGCTCGCCATAGACAACAGGCGTACGGTGAAAAATCACGTATTCCTTGGCAACGCGGGCGCTCTCGGCGATCGCCGCTTCATAATTGGGGATATGTAGCAGGCAACATCCGGAGACGACGACATCGAAAGCGTCATCCTGATAGCGGAGCCGCGCCGCGTCCTCCACGTCGAACGACAGTCCCGGATAAGTGCTGCGCGCCATATCGATGAAAGCATCGGAGTAATCGCAGCCACGATAACGAAGCGGCAAGCCATTCACGTCAAGCACTTCGGAATAATAGCCGCTGGAACAACCGATCTCGAGCAGCGAAGCATCGGCCGGAAGATTGTCGATCTTGCGCAAAGCGGCGGTAAAAACATCGAATACATCAATGGAAACGCCGCTGCGGTATTCCTTCAGCTGGCGCTCGACGAGGGCTCTCTGACGGGCGGGCAGATCACTCGCTTTCCAAGATGGGGCAAGGCGTGCACTTTCGCTGTCTCGACGAGCCGCCTCTATCTCGACATAGCGGGACGATACCGACGTCGCCGGCCACAGCCGTTCACGCAATCGCTTCAACTGGCTCTTCACCCCTGGAAAGCGATTGAGACTCGCGCGCAGAAACGACATCAGCCCTGTATCTCCAGATATCGTCCGAGGATCGGCACCAATTCTGCCATTCTCGACTTGTAGGTGTGGTCCTTCAGCGTCCTTGCCTGACCAGCCTTTGCGATGGCATCCGCCTCGTCGGGGTGGTCTATATAGTAGCGGACGAGTTCCGTCGCTTCCGCAGCATTGGAATAGGCAACCACTTCCTTGCCGACCTCGAAAATCTCCCCGAGATTATCCTTCCTGTCGGTTATCAGCAGCGATCCGACACCGGTCGCCTCATAAAGCCGCATGTTATTGGCGTTGTTTTCGGCAACATTGATGTGTCGGTTGATAGTGATCCGGCTGCGCGCCAGCGCGCGATACATATCCGGGCCCCAGACTTCGCCATTGTGACGTTTGCGAATCGAAGAAGAGCGCGGGAGCGTCTTTGCGCCGTAGCCGAAAAACTGTATCGGCGTCGTATCGGCAAGATGTTCGAGCAGGGGGACGGCCTTGCCGTGATGACGGCTTATGCCGCCGACGAAGCTCACCGGCACATCGCGCCTGATATCGCCAAGGAGATCGAGCACCCGAGTATCGAAGCCAATCCTGAAATATTCGGATTTTATCCCCATCTCATGAAAGCGGGGTACGAAATGGGGGAAAGACGTTAGAATAAGGTCATAGGGCCGCAGAAACTCACCCGGCGGCAGCGGACACGCGATCTGGCCGACAATCAGCGGCACCGTCTTCTTCAACTCCGTCAGGGCATGTGGCGGAAAGAAGCTGAGATCCTGACAGTAGAGTACATCCGGCTTGAATGCGCGAACCCGGGCCATTGCGACCTCCAGCAAGCCAGGGAGAGCCGCCAGGCGTGCGCCAACATAAGGCAGCCTGAAAAACCGATGCGGCAGTTTCATTGCCCACGCGCTGAACGGTTCGTTGTTCTCTTGCGCCCAGGCCGACTGAAGCGGAACACAATTGCCGATGATATCGATGACTTCGCAGCCAAGCTCCGCGAGGTGGCGCGAATAGAAATCAGATGTGCCGAACGCGGCAGCCAACAACGCCTTCGTCTGTTCTGGCGCGGTTGATTTCTCGAGCTGTGGCCGCCGCGCATAGAATTGCCTTAGAAAACGCGCGTAATACGTGTCAAATATTGCTATTTTCATGTTCACCGTCTGGTTGACTACCGGGACGCTCCTGGGACATTTTATAGACACTACCGACAACCTTTGCCGGGTTCCCGGCAATTATCGCCCCTGCTGGGAAACTTCCCCGGACGACCGCGCCCGCGGCGACAATGCTGTCACGCCCTATTTCCGTGCCACGCAAGATCAGGGCGTTGGTACCAATGAACACATTATTGGCAATGTTCACCGGTGCAGTCTTGATGTCCGCCTCGACATCCGAATGACGCCGTCCTTCCGGACGTATGGGATGAAAGTCCGTGTCGAAAATGGTGACGTTGGCTCCCATCAGCACTTCTGCGCCGATTGAAATCCGTGCAGCCGAGACGATGGTTGCACCACTGATCCCACTGTCAGCGCCAATGCTGACCTTCGATCCGGCGCGAATGGTCGCTATCTTCACTGGATGATTGAGAGCCAGCGCCGTAAATCGGGAATCAGAACACAGGACGACGCGATCACCGAGGTGAATCTCACTGTCAGGATGCCGTTGCAACAGAGGGGCGCCATAGAGCACAACATCGCGGCCAACGCTTACTCCGTGACGTTTCAGGTCGCCAAGCCGCCTTGCACGCACAAGGGAAACGACAATTTTTTTAAGATTGGTCGTCATCCTTCCCAAAAGGACACGAGCGTAGAAGAAATAGGCCATGCGGAAAGGTGCGGTAAATCTCTGCACCGGTGAACCGACAAGCGAATAGAAGATCAGGCGTTGAAACACGTTGTGAGGAGAGCGCCTGCCAAACAATCGTTTTTTCCATGAATGCCTGGAGACGTCGTTTCCATATACTGGTGGCGAATAGACGGCTGCTTTTGTGCTGACGATCAAAGGCACTCCGGCGCGCGAGAAGCGCATCGCGATTTCATAATCGGCCATGTAGTGCGGCAAAAGGTGTGGCCGCATACCGCCATATTTCCGGAACAAGAGGGCTGGATATAGAGTACCTCGACCACTCAATGCATCCACGCGGTATTGGCTCTCAGGCGACCGTTGTTGCGCTTGGCTTAATTCCGAAAGGAGATCCCAAATCGCGAACCTGTTGATGTTGATCCGAGGTCCTATACTCACAAGAGGTGGATCTTTCCCCTCTTCATGGATAACGCTTCCAACGGCGGCTTCGCCGTTCGCCTTCGATGTTTGCACTAAGGTCTCAACATAATCCTCATCGAACCACGTGTCATTATTCAGAAACAGGATGTAATCTTCCACCTTGCAAGATGGAAGGACGTGTTTCAGCCCCTCCTCGATGGCCCCCCCCCACCAAAGATTGCCGTCGCCCTTGATTTCCACCACATCGCCCTGCGACTGCAGGTATTCTGCAGTTCCATCGGTAGATCCGTCGTTGACAACGACGATCGTCAGTGCATCGACGAGAGTTTGCCTCCTGAGAGACTCCAACACCTTCCGAGTGTGCTCCAGACGATTGAAGACAGGGATAATGACGTTCACGCGCATGGTTAGATTCCCGGCTTCTCAAGAAACCAGCCAGTATACGACCATTCGTATCGTTCCTGAGCTGGCGTAAGGCCAATGCCCCAACGCGTCAATTCCTGCAAGGGTGGCGGTGTTGCTATTCCAAATCTCCCGGCTGGTTGGAAACTGTCCAGCACCTCATAGCCATGCCTTGCGAAGTGATCCTGCAGTTCATTCGCGTTCAAGAACCAAACCGGGTAGCTGGCGCGATGGATGCGTTCCGGCACATGCTGCACAAAAGGGACTTCGGCGACATCGAACTGCGCGCTTGTTCTGTCAACAAGGATGAATTTGACGCCCTTCGAAAGAAGGCTCCCAAGATGCTCGTGAGGATATTCGAGATACTGGAGCACGCCGGAGAGCAGAACGATGTGAGGGTTCACAAGATTGATTGCCTCTTCGAGGCCATGAGAAAAGCTCAGGATCCCGTCTTCAAATTCAGCTCGCCCTGCATCCGCAAAATGAGGCTGCTCGACGATGCACCATTTCAATTCCGCAAGATGAGCCAGTTTCGAACGGTGTTGGAAATAGGAACTTCCGAGCGCGCCCCCAAAGTCGACCACTCTCAAACGACCATCGGATCTGGATGCAACATAGAGCAGCCAGGCAAGCAGCGGATGCGAGTAGCTTCTTTCCTTGAAAATTACAGTGTCCCGCTCATATGAGGCACGGCCCTGAACAACTGCGCGTGTCGCTTCGACGGCTTTTGCAAGAATGGCCGGCGCATCATATCCATCTGAAGCAGCCACGGCCGAGCACCAATCATCGTAAGGCCCGTCGAAAACGATGTTGTGCCGCCGGAATTCGGCCCAGATCTCCTCTTCGCGCGCTTGCGGCGATTCTCGCGTCATCTCAAGCAGACAGTGGATTCCCGGGAGCGCAAAATTAAGCCGTCTCATTCTTCAAACCAGGCCTGGAACGGCCGTCTCTCAAATTCGTCCAGCGCCCCACCGGGTGTGGAATTGAAGATGCGGATATCATTCGCTCGCGCGATATTTGCGATGGCTCGATATTGTCGCCACAGCCGTGCCGCCTGCTGAAAGTCGTCGTGACGGTTCGTTGTCGGGGTGCCGTCCGCATTTACGGTGACATCTTTTCCCTTTTGCACCTTGAGATCGAACGCGTATTCATAGGTTGCTGACAGGAAACGATCGTGGTCGACGCCGAGCAGGATGACCTCTTTAAAACCAAGATACGTCGCTATCATCAAGGCCATCACTGGCACTGAATCGACACGCGGCACCGGCTTAGAGATATCGACGATTTCCACCGATGGTCTTTCGTCGAAACTTTCGCCAAGCACGAGATACCGGACCGTCCGCCCTGAAAACAGATTGTGTTTTCGAACCAGCTCCGCTTCCGTGGAACTGAGGAACAGTTCCGCCCTTCCCAGATGCGAATGCATCTCCTCGAACCAGCGGACCACGTCCTCCGGTGTCATCAATCCGTAGGTAATTTGGGGAACACAATGGTAACGAGACTGGAACTTGTCGAAATCGGAATGAAGATAGCCGTTGGAAACGGTTATGACATTTTCGCCTTGAAGCCGCGACAGATCCAAGCCCTTGACGCTCGGGCCATTGCCTAAAATAAAACACCGCTGCCCCGCGTGCTGACCAGCAAGCTGTCTATTTTCGGCCAGTAACCTAGCGACATCGGCAGAGAGTTTGTGGCGACTCTTTAGCCTGCGCTTCAGCTCATGCACACCATAGGGAAGCAGCATGGAGCCAAAGGTCAAAATCTTTCTCAAAGCTGCAGCCACTTCACCACCTCGAAGACTTCAGCGTATTTCACACCGATGCGCTGGCCGGCGTTCTCGGCTTCATTGCGGAAGAAGCTCACCCATTTCCGTCCGGTGCGTTCCATCTCGGATTCATGGGCAAGGATCGCCTTCTCCTTTTGGTCCCAATGGGAGGTGATGTCGACGTAGAAATTCCCCCTGAAATCCACCGTCGAATGATACCAGTTGCTGCGGTACATCAGGAGGCGGGGCACATGGCGGCAGCTGTGCAGTGACGCCCGCGACAAGGCCAGATGGTCATGGTGGATGTCTCCGACCCAGTGGGTGTAAACCATATCGATCTTCAGATCCTGGACGAGCTTGAGGATCTCGATATTCAGCGGGTCGACGAATTCGATCTGGAGCGTTTTGAACTCGCCGCAAAACATTTTCTGGACGCCGAGAATTTCCATCGCGGCATCGGCTTCCGCTCTGGCGACCTGGCTGCTGCGCACGGACTGATCATACTGGTTTGAAAAGCCGGATACGGTCGCGACATAGACATACACCGTGTCGCCGTTTGCAGCATGGCGTGCCAGTGCACCGCCACAGCCTAGTTCCACGTCGTCAAAATGGGCACCGATCGCGAGAATATTCATTTGCAACTCCAGAGCAGGTCACGCGTGCCTGCAATACCACAATTCAGTAGTGTGTCGAGAATGCTGAGATAGGGCATGAACTCGCCGAAGGGCTGCGGATAGACAGGATGGACGAAATGCTGCCATTCGATCTCGATCCCGGCGGCCTCGAACACCTCAGGCCGCATGTAGTCGCGCGCGCCCAGACCTGAGAGGTAACGCGTTGCTCCGACTTTCCGCAGCAGTTCGACAAGCAACTCATTTTTATGCCCCTCAGGGCTTAACGTGCTCGCCCGCACCGTCGGCATGGTGATCTCAAGCATCTCAAGAATGCCTTCGAGGAAATGCATGTTAAAATCGGCCAACAGCTCGAACCGCTTGCCGTAGAGGACCTCGATACGGGGAAAGACCTCGCTCCAACCGGCAGACTTGCGATAATTTTCGCGAAGCAGGGAAAGGTTTTGGTCTATCCAGCCGGTGCCGGGCGCCAGTTCCACGGCATTGATCGCAGTGCCGAGACTTGGCTTTCTGATGCCAACGGTGAGCCACCGATCGCCCTGCGCCGTCTTTATCTTATCCCGATGCGTCCAGCTTTTGCTCGTGCCATGGACAAACTGAACGTGATCCAGAACGATATAGAGGTCGGCGTTCAGAAAACGCTGGAAAAAGCCGAGATATGAAGCGAAGTCTGGTTGATGGATAACCGCTGTAATGGTCATGCAGCCAATCTTTCCAGCAAGTCGGCAACGCGGCCGACCCCGCCAAGGTCGACCTTGGTCATAGCAGTCTCGCTCATGCTCCGGATGGGGATCGGCGTTTCCAGGATGCCGAGATCGAACGCCGAGTGATGCCCGGCAAAGAACGCAACTCCCAGATCTTCGAGCGCACGCCCGACCGGGATTTCAAAAGGTTCGTTGGCGATCACCACACACGGCAGGCCCGCCGCACAGGCTTCGAATGGGGTAACACCGCCGCCGGTAATCGCCAGATCGTGCCCATGCATCTCTGCCGCAAGCGATGGCACCTGGTTGAGCAGTTTGAACCGACCCGGTGCAGCGGTCGCGACGACCTCTTCAAGCTCCCTCATGTGTTGGAAGCTCGGGCCAGTGACGATGGTGACGGGAAAAGACTTGCTGCTCAGCCATTTGGCAACGCGGACGGTCACTCCGTAGGTATCGGCGCCGCCGAGCGTGACAAGGATCGATGCAAGGCTTTGCCGAAGCCTGCGATAACTAGCGATTTCAGGATTGAGTATCATATACTCCACCCCCAGCCGAACATCCTTGCCCTTGAGATCCTCAGTCTCTTCGAACAGGAGAGCGCAGATATTCATGTCGGCAAGTTCCGCGCCATCACCACGATCATCAAAGGTAACGAGCTTGGCGCCCAAACGCTTAATCGCCTCGCTGTGGCATCGCTGCGTGTTCAGGCGGTCATTAATCCAGACTGAAGATGATGCATCGGGTTCAATAAAGCCATTCTCCCATCCGGTCACGGAGGCGAGATCATAAAGCGCCACATCAAAGCCGCGCTCTCGGATGACCCTCAACGAATTCGGATGATCGTTCGCTAAAAATAGGACCGGATGACCGCGTGAACGCAGTTCGGTGGCGAGCGTCAACGACCGAAACAGATGCCCCATGCCGCGTGCATGTGAACTTTCTATGCAGAAGACGAACATAGTCTGATCGCTTCTTCTGTCCCAACCCAGTTCCCACCCCCCCGCGCTGCCAGAGCACAAGCACGTCTCCAGTCTTCCTCAGTATCTACCGTCAGGCGCAGATTTGGGGATATTTTGGCTGGAGGCACATCGAGCTGGCCAATCTTGAACAACTCCGGCCGATCCGTGAAGTATTCATTCACGTGCTCGCGATGGTGCGGCAGCATCCCCTCTCGATGACTGCGTGAGAGCGCTTCGAACGTAAATATCTCGGCGCCGACACCGATGGGCAACTGACCGAACGCGTGCGTGTAGTCGAATCCCTGCTTTTGGTGCAGGTCGATCAGCCTCTCCAGCTCCTCGATATCAGTGAAGGGATTGTCCGCCGTCAATCGCACGATATCCGACATCCCAAGCGATCTCGCACATTCGAAATAGCGATCGAGAACATCGGCCTCGTCTCCACGAAAGCAGCTGACGCCGTGCTTGAGGCACCAAGTTTCGATAATGTCGTTCTCGCCGGCCGATGATGTCGCGACGACGATCTTGGCCGGCCGCTTCAGCATCTGAAGCCTGCCAAGGACATGTGCGAGAAGCGGCTTGCCGGAAATGTCGCGAAGCACCTTTCCCGGCAATCGGGTGGATCCCATTCGCGCCTGGATGATGATTCCAAGCCTCACGCCAGATCGCTCCACTGGAGGACGGCATCGCCATCGAGATCCCTTATCAATCGTCGCCCGGCGAGAGTGTCGAGATGCTTAGGCTCGATTCCCGTCCCCGGCCGCTTAACCGAAATGTCGCCGGGGGAGATGAATTCACCGGCTTTGAGCGGTCGATTGAGAACGACGCTCTTGCGGTTGTTCAATCTGGTTGTCGCCTCGCTTGCAGCCGGTTCCTTGCGACCACTGCCTTTCATCACCTCGAACGCACGTATCGCATCCACAAGCCATTTCATTTCCGCCGGATCGGCCGAGAGCATGTGGTCGGGACCATCGGCGGCCTTGTCGTAGGTGAAATGCCGCTCGATGACCCGGGCGCCCATCGCGGCCGCACAAAGGCTCGCGACAGGGTTCAATGTATGGTCGGAATAGCCAACGTCGAGATCCGGAAACGCCTCCATCATCGTTTGCATTGCACGCAGGTTCACATTTTCCGGATGCGTCGGATAGCTTGTGATGGCGTGCAGCAGAATAAGCTTCTGATTACCCGCCTCCTTGATTGCGGCAACGGATTCCCGAACTTCGTCGAGCGTCGACATCCCCGTCGACAGGATTATCGGCTTTCCCGTTTTTGACAGATAGCGGAGAAAGGGAATGTTGACCGCATCGTCCGAGCCCACCTTGTGGGCACCAACCCCGCACTTCTCCAGTAGATCGACATCTGTTTCGTGTGAGGGCGACGAAAACCAGTCCAGCCCATGCTCCTCGGCATAGCGGAAAACCGCTTCGTGAAGCTCGTGACCGATTTCATATTTGCGGAAAAGCTCGAATTGCGAGGTAACGCCGGTGTTTTCCATATCGAACATGGCGTTGCGGCTCGAGAGGGTCTCCGCGCGATAAGTCTGGAGCTTGACAGCGTCTACGCCGGACGACTTTGCCTCGTCGATCAGCCGTCTTGCCTGGTCAAAAGTCGTAAAATTCCCGCCGATTTCGGCGATAATATAACACCGGTCAGGTCGGTAGTTCCGGAACATCTGCTACTCCCGCAATTCACTATACAGCCGGCGTTCCAATAGCGGTAACACAGCTCAGTCCAGTTCTGTGTGATGTCATCCCGCACATGACCGGTATACGACTCCCGGCTGCTTCTCTATTTTCCGATTTCCTGAGCCCGATCCACGTAATTTCGGACAATCACTTTCCGGCCGCAGATTTCGGTCGGCTCGTCATCCGTCAGGCGAGGCAGGTAGCATCGCCGGCATACTTCGCTTTTCAAGAAGCCCTGCGGTTCTTTGTGCAAGGCGCGGACTGCATTCATTTTTTCGCCGTGCCAAATCTGGTGTACCGTCTCCGTCGTCGCGTCACCAATGACTTCGCGATTTTCCTCGTCGTTCGAGCACTTCATCACAAGCCCGTCGGCCCCGATAACGAGGCGCTGGTATTGCTGTGGGCAGGTGAAATTATCCAGATATTGAACGTCGGAATCGTTCCCGAGGTAGTCGATCAGCGGGTTGAAGGCGACAAGATCCACGTGAGGCGCAAAAGTTTCATAATAGAGATCCGGATTTTCCCTGATCGCCGGCCAGATGCCCTGCACCTTAATGACCGGACGGTGGAGCCCGCGCTCGTCTTTGTACTTCTTGATGTCCTTGATCTTGTCGAGTAGCGCCTCGAACTTGATCGGCTTGCGGATTTTCTCGTAGGTCTCACCGGTGCCGTCGATCGAAACGGTGATCCAGTCGATGCCGGCATCGACGAGCTGAGCGAAATAGTCTCTGTTGAGCTTGAAGCCGTGCGTGAGGGTCGAGACTTCCTTGATCCCATGGTCCTTGGCATAGCGCACACAGTCGGCGAAGCGCTTGTGCAGCGTGGCCTCGCCTCGCAGCGACAGACGGATCGCAGGAACCTTGCCGCCGATCTCATCGATGATACGGCAGTAGAGATCCCAGTCCATCCGCGTCGTGTTCACACTTTTCTTGAACTCGTCGCTGATCGTATAGCACATCGGGCAGCGCAGATTGCAGATCGACGCAAGCTCGAGATCGACCAGCAGCGGATAGTCCGAAACCTGCTGGTTCAGGGCATATTCCGACCATTTGCGACGGTAATCCGCGTATTCTGCTTCCCACCCTTCGCCCCGGAACTTATCGAACGCGGCTTCGCGCTCGTCCGTGTCCATCGAGTAGTTGCCCTTGTTGATCGGAACGTAACGTTCGTTCAATTTACGACTCCTTCATCATCGCGCGCATCCCGGCCGGCAGATCCCATTCCGGCCGCCATCCGAGAACCGTGCGAGCCCGCGTGATATCGGCCCGCACGTCAGGTATTTCATTCCGCCGAACTGTGCAAGATGACACCACAGGTAGAGCAGCGCCGGCAGCTTCTTGCAAGATGTCGATTATTTCCTGCACCGAATACGACATTCCGGAGCCGATATTGATGCAATGGTAGCCTTCCACGGCGTCCATGGCCTTGGTAAAGGCGCTCAGGACGTCTTCAACGAAGATATAGTCACGCCGGGGATTGAGATCCAGGACCTGTATTTCCTGCTTGGTCCGTATCTGGTTCAGAAGCGTCGGTATCAGAAATTCGGGGCGCTGCCCTGCGCCATATATATTGAAAAGACGCAATACCACCACCGGTATCTGCTCGTGCGTGGCGGCGAACTCACAAAGCTGTTCGGCAAGATGTTTGGAAAGAGCGTAAGGGTTGTTCGGCCTGACCAGATCGCTTTCACGGATCGGCAGCCGGTCAGGCACTCCGTAAACATAGGCGCTTGCGAACACGAGTTTGGCCTTGTGCCGCTTGCACCAGTTCAAAGCATGGTGCGTTCCGAGGACGTTGGCGGCCGTGAAACTCGGTCCTTGGCTCCAGCTATCTGGAACAAATGTCCTGCCGGCAAGGTGAAACAGCGTGCGCGCCGCGGGAAGCTCCTGCCAAACCTTTTCTTCGCTAATATCTCCATGTGTTCGGTCAAGCGCAAGCACGTCAAAACCGGCCTCCTTGAGCCGTCTGACGAGACGGCTCCCGAGAAAACCGCCAGCACCGGTGACGATGGCATCAACCATTCAGGAACCTAGAGCGCATGGATTCGAACTGCTCGATCGCCAAGGCATAATCGTCAGGCCGTCCGATATCGAGCCAATAGCCTGCAAAATCTCGAACCGTGGCCGGCTTGCCGGCCGAAAGAAGATCAAGCATCAGCTGATCAAAGCCGTAGGCACCACCTTGTGGTATGTGCTCGACGGCCCTCGAAGACACCATGTAGACGCCCATGCTGACTTTGTATTCGGCCGTCGGCTTCTCTCGAAAACCGGTCAGCAGCCCAGCCTCGCCGGTGTCGAGAACGCCATAGTCTATGCGATGCTGACGCGTCTTGGACGAGATCGTGAATATATTCCCGTCGCGGACGTGAGCATCATGAAAATCGGCATAGTTGAGATCCGTCAGGATGTCGCCGTTCATCACCAGGAAATTCTCCGGCAGATCCTTTATCAGCCGCAGCGGCCCCATGGTGCCAAGAGGCTCGTCCTCGAGCGAATAGTCGATGCGTACACCCCACTTGTCGCCATCCTGGAAGAAAGCCTTGATCAGCTCGGCCTGGTGGTTGACGGCAAGTGTTATATGCTGAAATCCGCCTGATATCAGCTGACGAATGATCACCTCAAGAATAGGATAGTCGCCGATCGGCATTAGCGGCTTGGGAAGCACGACGGTATAGGGCCGCAACCGCGTTCCCATTCCGCCCGCCAGAATGACTGCGCGCCTAGACATTGAAGATATCCGCCTTGTATCTCGCCAGATTCTGCGGCTGACGCAGCCAGTCGATCGTCGCTCTCAGACCATCTTCCAAGCTATAACGCGGCGAAAATCCTGTCAGAGACTTGATCAGGCTGTTGTCGCAGCACAGACGCTCCACCTCGCTATTTGCCGGACGCAAACGCTGTTCGTCGCATTCGATCTCCACGCTGACGCCGATGATGTCGGCGATCAACTGGACGGTATCGCCGATCGATATCTCGCTGCCCGAGCCGATATTGACCGTCTGTCCGATGGCTTCGTCGCAGGCCGCGAGTGCCAGAAAGCCGTCGCATGTATCCTGCACGAAATTGAAATCCCGCGTGGGCGAGAGCGCACCAAGCTTCAGCGTCGTTCGTCCACTCAGAAGCTGCGAAATCACAGTCGGAATAACCGCCCTTGCAGATTGTCTCGGGCCGAAGGTGTTGAAGGGCCGTGCGATCGTCACCGGCAGATCGAAGCTCGAATGATAGCTGTAGGCGATCGCATCGGCGCCAATTTTGGAGGCCGAATAAGGCGACTGTGCCTGCAGGGGATGGCTTTCGCTGATCGGCACAAAACGCGCCGTCCCGTAGACTTCGCTCGTCGAGGTCTGGATGACACGGCCAACGCCTGCATCGAGAGCGCCCTGAAGCACGTTCAACGTGCCATGCATATTGGTATCAACGTAACTTGACGGCGCCTGATAGGAGTAGGGAATGGCGATAAGCGCGGCCAAGTGAAATATCGTATCCACGTCTTTGGCAATGGTGCGCATCTGAGCTGGATCGCGGACGTCGCCGAGAATCACCTCAAATTTGCCGCGGTATTCAGACTGGTCAAGCCAACCCCAGCTGGAGAACGAATTGTACTGGCAGAGGGCACGAACTTCGACACCCGACCTGACCAGCGTCTCAACAAGATGAGAACCGATAAACCCATCTGCCCCAGTGACAAGCGCTCTCTTCATTTCAAAACACCCTCAGAATCGCGCAGGAAGAGCTTCTCCACTTCCCAAGGCAATTGGATCGCCGAAATCGATGGTTTCCGTTGCTGGCCCAGCATCTGGATAATTCCGACATTATCCTCCACGTCAAACCGGATTCCTTCAGCGACCGAATAGATCGAGAACCGGCTCGATATGCCCAGTCGCAGGTAAAAGGTGCCCGTGTTGAGAAGAAACCCCGGAAATTTAACGCGAGCTCGATAGTAGCCGGCCGGTCGGGTACTCAAGCGTCCGACGTCGAGTTCGGGATCGGATAGGCTGACGAGCGTGGTGTAGCCGTCCTCCATCTTGATCTGCATCCCGACCGATAGGCCGGAAAGAGGCTCCCTCAATTCGTATTCGACCTCGACTGAGAATCCCTTCGAAAGTTCCAGTGTTCCCGAAACTTCATCCTTGTCGTTCAAGACCGCGACACGGCAGATAATCGCCTTTCCGTCGACGTCTTCGGGATTGACCGAGTAGCTTGCCGTACCGCCGAATTCCGGGCGATCGAGATAGGCCTTTATCACATCTCCGGTATCGCCTATCGCGGCGACCTTGCCATCGGCCATTAGAATCGATTTCGGGCAGATGCTGCTTATGGCGGTCATATTGTGGCTTACGAATAGAATCGTTCGACCGGCCTTCGTGACTTCCTGCATGCGCCCCATGCATTTGTTCTGGAAGTTGACGTCTCCGACGGCCAGCACCTCGTCAACGAGAAGAATCTCCGGCTCAAGATGCGCTGCGACGGAGAAAGCCAGACGCACATACATCCCAGATGAATATCGCTTCACAGGAGTGTCGATAAATTCGCCAATTTCGGCAAATTCGACGATCTCATCGAATTTAGATCTGACCTCGGCGCGGCTCATGCCAAGGATGGCGCCGTTGAGATAGACGTTCTCTCGACCCGTAAGCTCTGGATGAAATCCTGTGCCGACCTCAAGCAAGCTGGCAATTCTGCCCCGTATACCAATGAAACCCGAATTGGGCATCGTGATACGTGACATTACTTTCAGCAGCGTAGATTTTCCGGCGCCGTTCCTGCCGATAATTCCGACGATCTCGCCGTGCCCGACTTCGAAGGAGACATCATCAAGCGCATGAAAGATGTCGCCCTTCAATCGCGACTGCTTTCTCTTGTCGGAGGCATAATCGGATACAGAAATATTCGGATCCGGAAGATTTCGCCACTTCGCCCACCAGCTTTGCAGGTCGCGATAAAGGGTGCCATGATTGATCACGCCGAGACGATACAGCTTGCTGACGCGTTCCGCTCGAATAACGATGTCGTTCATCAGACAGTATCCATCGCGTTCACTTCCGCCCTCGAGAAAAGTGCCAGCCCGCATACCGTGATCGCAACGGTCACCGCTAGATTGGCAAGACAGAGAGTGACGGGCAAAGCTGAAGCGTCAAATAGCGCCCAACGGAAGATCTGAACCGGTGTCGTCATTGGATTGATGTAGTAGAACCAATGATATCGTTCCGGGATCTGGCTGAATGGATACACGATCGGCGTAGCGTACATCCAGAGTTGCGTCATAAATCCGACGGCATAGACGAGATCGCGAAAACGGACCGTCAGAGCGGAAACGACCAGTCCGGCACCAGTACCCAGCACGGCAATGTAGAGCAGCACCAATGGCGTCAAAAACAGGAAGCGATAGCTTAATACCAGGTCGGGGTTCGCAATCTTGATCCCGAAGGCAACCGTCAGCAAGAGCAGGAATTGGATGGCAAATGCGACAAGACCACTCATGGCAACGGACAGTGGCACCACAAGCCTGGGGAAATAGACTTTTCCGAACAGATTGGCGTTCTTGGAAAAGACTTCAGAGTTATTGGTCAGACACGCAGAAAAATAGCTCCAGACGATCGTCCCCGACATGTAAAACAGGAAAGGCGGAAGACCATCCGTGGAAAGATTGGCTATTTTTCCGAACACGACATAATAGGTCATCGCCGTCAGCGACGGCTGGATGATGTACCAGACGGGGCCCAGAATAGTTTGTTTGTAGAATGTCGTGAAATCTCGCTTGAAAAACATCCAGATGAGATTGCGATATCGCCAGACGAGGCCAAGATCCGGCGCACTGCCCTTTGAAGGCTTGATAATGATATCCCAATCGTCGTCCTCACGTGTCGAGGCCGATCCCTTCAGGTGCTCTGTCATGCCGCCAACTTCAGCTTTTCCGGGAGCGTCGCAAGAAGTCTACAGACACGCTCGATTTCATCGTTGCTATGCCCCACAGAAATAGGCAGGCTCAACTCGGTAGCATGCAGCTCATCGGCAATGGGATAATCGCCGGAAAGGATACCTTGCATTGCCTTCTGCCTATGCGGCGCGATCGGATAATGTATCTCGGTCTTGACCCCGTTATCGAGCAGCCACTGACGCAATTCGTCACGGGCCGGGTGTCGTATCCCGAAAATATGAAACACGTCATACTCGGCAGGTCGACGAAGCGGCTGCGCGAGCCATTTGGGCAGATTGGCGAAATAGATATCGGCCAATGCCCGCTTATGTTCCGTCACCTGATCGAGGTAACGCAGCTTGACCCGCAGGAATGCCGCCTGCATCTCATCAAGCCTGGAATTTACGCCAATATAGACGTTCTCATATTTTTTCTTTGAGCCGTAATTGCGCATGTGCCTCAAGCGATCTGCAAATTCGTCATCATCCGTGACGATCGCACCCGCATCCCCCAAGGCACCAAGATTCTTCGTTGGATAGAAGCTGAAGCAGCCGGCAATTCCGAAGGTGCCGGTCAGCTTGCCGTCATAGCGCGCGCCATGGGACTGCGCGCAATCCTCAATCACCTGGAGACCATGCTCACTTGCAAACGAAGCGATCTCGGTCATCCGGCAGGCTTTGCCGAATAGATGCGTCACACAGATTGCCTGGGTGTGGCGTGTGAGCGCCGGAGGAAGGCGCTCCGGATCGATATTGAAGGTTTCGCGTTCGGGCTCCACCAGAACGGGTTTGTGGCCGGCGCGAAGAATTGCCAGAATAGTCGCGATATAGGTATTGGAGGCAACCATGATCTCGCTGCCTTTCGGCAGGTCGAGCGCTTCGATCGACAGGATCAGAGCATCCAGACCGTTGGCCACGCTGATGCAATGTTTGCTTTCCGCAAAGGCGGCGAATTCAGCTTCGAATGAGGAGACCTCATTCCCAAGTATGTACCACCCGGAACGAATGATACGAGAAGCAACAGCCTCCAACTCTTCCATCAGCGCGCGGTTGGCCTGCGCAAGACTTTCATACTCAATCATCTCAGGGCCGTTCATAGGGAGTGTCGATATAGTCATCCTTATCATATCCGCGAGAGGCAAAAACGAGCAGGATTGAACCTGGGCCGAAGGTCATTTCGTGCCAGTCCCTTGGCTCTACTAGCAGGCACTGGTCCGGGGACGACAAGGTAATTTCCTCTCGGGCTTTTCCATCGTCCATCAAAATCATCACACTTCCCGAAAGCGCCACCAACGCCTGTCGAGTCTGGTGATGACGATGGCCACCGCGTGTATATCCATCGGCTCCATAGATCCAGAAGCTCCGGACGACCGGAAATGGCAGTATTCCGTCCATGACGGTCAGCGCGCCTCGTCCGTCGGACATGGTCTTTAACGTAAGTAGGGTAAAAGCAGACAAGATTGATTTTCCAGTTTTGCCGGTTCAGCCGGTTGGGAAATGCGGAGCTGGTTCCGTTACCAGGCTGATGAGGTATCGACCGTAGGAGCTCTTTTCAAGTGGAGCCGCCAGCCTTAACAGTTGCTCGGCATCTATGTATTCCAAATGAAAGGCGATTTCTTCGGGGCAGGCAATCTTCAGCCCCTGGCGCCGCTCGATGGTGGCAATGAACTGACTGGCTTCAAGGAGCGAATCATGCGTGCCCGTATCAAGCCAGGCATGCCCCCGCCCCAGAACGGCAACATTCAGCCTGCCGGCCGACAAATAATGCCGATTGATATCGGTAATTTCGGTTTCGCCGCGCGGCGATGGTTTCAAACCGGCAGCAATGTCGACCACGTCATTGTCGTAGAAATACAAGCCCGTCACAGCGTAAGAAGAGCGGGGCCTGGATGGCTTTTCTTCCAGGGTGAGGACTTTGCCCTGACCGTCAAATTCCACCACGCCATACCGTTCGGGATCGTGGACTTTATACGCGAAGATCGTCGCTTCGTCCGATCTCGCAGAAGCCGCGGATAAATCATGAGTCAGGAGGTTGCCGTAAAAGATATTGTCTCCCAACACGAGGGCCGTTGCCTCTCGCCCGATGAATTCCCTGCCAATCGAGAATGCCTGGGGAATTCCGTCCGGCGCGGCCTGCACGGCATATTGAAGATTCAACCCCCATTGGGCGCCGTCACCCAGCAGCTGTTCAAAACGTGGGGTGTCCTGCGGCGTAGAGATAATCAGGATATCTCGGATACCTGCAAGCATCAGCGTTGACAGCGGATAGTAGATCATCGGTTTGTCAAAAACCGGAAGAAGTTGTTTTGAAATGGCAAGGGTCGCGGGATGGAGCCGGGTGCCCGAGCCACCGGCGAGCAAGATGCCCTTGCGCAGCTTTTTCTTCGAAGACAAGAGACCTCCTGCAACCTTGGTAAATCCGCATTCACGAGCCTATCGTGATGACGATCGCGTTCGACACTGCTCACTACAGATAGATTGATGGGCATGCAATGCACTTGCCGATAGGCGAAGTGGCCTAATCGCGTATCAATCGGGCATTGATCAAGGATAATCTGCAGTACTGGATTGCGACGCCGCCTTTCCGTCTGCTACGGGTTGGCCAGATTTCGTCCCTTAGAATGTAAGCAAGACACCCGTCAAAATGGCTGCAGACACTGCCGATCCACGTACTCCTCGGATAAGCCTCATCACTGTTTGCTGGAACGCCGAGCAGACCATTGCCGATACGTTGCGGTCCATTGACACGCAAACCTACCGCGATTTCGAGCACATCATCATTGACGGTGGCTCAAGCGATTCCACGCTCGCCATCATCGCTTTGACGCCGGCGGACAACCGCCGCGTAGTTTCGGGACGGGACGGAGGTATCTATGAGGCCATGAACAAGGGGATTGGCCTTGCGAGCGGCGACATCATCGGCTTCTTGAATGCGGACGACACTTTCGAGAGCAGCGACTCCCTCGAAACCGTGGCGGCCGCGCTGGACGATGAAGCCTATGATGGCTGCTATGGCGATCTCATCTATGTTTCCAACCAGCATCCCGATCGCAAGGTCCGTTATTGGAAATCCTGTGCGTTTGAATCCGGTACTTTTGGACGCGGCTGGTGTCCGCCGCATCCTACATTCTATGTTCGGCGTCGCATCTATGAACGGTTTGGGACGTTCGATCTGCGTTATCGGCTGGCAGCCGACGTCGAACTTATGATGCGATTTCTGGAAGTCGCGCGCATCAGGACCCTTTATATCCCCCGCGTGTTGGTGAGGATGCGCTTGGGGGGCGCTACAAACAAAAACATTCAGAACATATCGCGTCAGAACGAGGAAGTGCTGCGTGCGCTTGCTGATCACGGCTTAAGGGTCTCGACCCTCATGTTCTGGGCATCGAAGCTTGTGAACCGCCTCGGTCAGTTCGTGAAACGAAATCGATAGCAGGATTCAAGCCCCGATTTCAGGCCGGGCCAATAGCGGGTCAGACCGCCACTTTCCCCCGCACCCCTTCCGCAATTGCCGTCATCCGATCCGCCGCAGCATGGCCAATCAGCATGAAGGCGTGCGTGCCGTTCGACCAGTAGACGACGTTCATGCCCTTGCGGCTTTCGAGATCCGGCGCTTTGGGACCGGCATCGGAGCGGACGATGCAGAGCGCCATCGGGCCGGTCTCGGGGTCGAGATAGGCGACCTGGGCAAGCGGCTTGCCGTCATATTGCAGCAGCAGGGCACGCTTGAAATCGATCCCCGGGAGCGAGACGGCTTCGGGGGAGAGCGAGAGGCCGAGCTTTTCGTCAAGTGGGCCGAGCTGGGCGGCCTGGTCCTCCCTGCCAGGAACGGGGCCGGCCAGGGTCTCCGCGGTATAGAGCGAGATATAATCGGCGACCACGGCGCGCCATTCGCTGTTTTCGTCCTTTGCCGCGAAGCCTTTGCCGATGCCGATGACGGCGCGGTCGATCGCGATGCCGGCGATTAGCGAGGCGGCGAGCGCGCCGAGGAAGCGGCGACGGCTGGCGAATGCGGGCGTGGAGGCGGGTCTTGCGCTCGGCTGCGCCGGGATGGCGGCAAGCATCGTCTCCAGCTTCTCGCGCGGGGCTTCCGACAGCAGCGGCGCGAAGGCCTGCTTGAACGGCAGGCTGGCGCGCGCCAGGAATTCCAGCCGTTCGGCGACGCTCTCGTCTTCGTTCACAATGGCTTCAATACGCGCGGCCTCTTCGGCCGTCAGTTCGCCGTCGATGAAGGCTGTGAGCTCCTCGTCGGAGGGAATGGTGTGTTTCGTGGTCATTGCCGTCCCCCTTCCGGTCCGGCGCCGGAGAGCTTGGCGCGGGCAGCAGCCAGCCGGCTCATCACGGTTCCGATCGGGATATCCAGTATGCCTGCAACCTCGCGGTAGGAAAGTCCTTCCACATAGGCGAGGAAAACCACCGTCCTCTGCGCCTCAGGCAGCGCATTCACCTGATTCAGCACCTGATGGGCCATCACATGCGTTTCGGTGTCGTGTGCGCCGTCGAAGGTCAGCGTCTCCCCGGCATCGACGAAACCCTGGCCCTGGCGCACCCGGCGGGAGCGAATCTCGTTCAGCCAGATTGAATGCAGGATCGAAAACAACCAGCGGTCGAGCCGGGTGCCGGGGATGAACTGATCGGCGCGCTCCAGCGCGCGAAGGCAGGTCGCCTGGACCAGGTCGTCGGCGACATCGCGCTGATGCGAGAGAACGAGACCATAACGCCAGAGCCTTGCCAGATTTTCCGTCAGGCCGCTTCTGATATCCGCTTCGCTCGCGATGGCCGCCTCCGCCAATCCTGCATCCCTCGGAACCGCCGGATGAACCGGCGATTCCATTCTCGCGCGACTATAGGCAGGAAATATGCTGCGCGCGACCGACATTCTCACATCCCATTCGTGGTTCCGTATTCTCGCCCGTGGCCGGCCGATCAGATCTTCGAAGGGTCGAGGATCGCGGCGTTCAAGTCCTGATATTCCTCGCAACCGGTGCCGCAGATCGCCTTGATCGTGTTCAACTGATCCTTGGCGAGATCGAGCTGGCCCTTGATGACATAGGCTTCGCCGAGATATTCGCGGACCTTGGCATATTGCGGGTCCATCTTCACCGATTGCAGGTAGTAGGAGATGCCTTCGTCAGTGCGGCCGAGCTTGCGGGTGGCATAGCCGCGATAATTGAGAACTTCCGCCGTGTTCTGGTCCTTGACGGTGTCGAGCACGGCAAGCGCCTCTTCGTAACGACCGGCCTTGGCCAGCGAATAGGCATAATCGGCGCGGTTCTCGTCCGAGACGTTGGCGCTCTGCTGCTTGACGCATTTCTTGGTCTTCTGGTCGTAGATCTCGCCCTTCTTGCAGGTGGGCGTTGTGCTACTGTTATCGCCGATCGCAAAGACCGGGCCGGAGAAAACAGAAGCGACAAGGCAGCCGCCGAGAACGATGGAAGCGATGCGAGCTGGCGTGATCGTCATGGGGAAACTCCTCTAGAAATGACGTTGCGAGGAGAGAACACCGCTGCTTAGGGCTTTATTCGGCTGCTCCTCGCATTTCTTTCATCACGGTTTCGTGAAGCACGCTGATCCGAATAATTTCGGCGTAGGCGTGTTTTCAGTCGTTGCGCCGGGAACGACAAGGAGAACACCATGACCGAGACCGTGAAACTCGTCAGCCTCGCCGTTGCGACACCCGAACATGTCATTTTCCAAAGACAGGCGGTCGAAGCCTCTGCCCGCCTGTTTGCCGACCGCTTCGAGGATTTCCGGCATCTTGCCCGCGTCTTCGACAGCGCCGGTATCGAAAAGCGTCATGCGGCGCGGCCGCTTGCGTGGTTCGACGAGCCACATGGCTGGCAGGACCGGATGCAGGCCTTTGCAGAGGTGGCGGGCAGGCTTTTTGTTGAGGCTGCCAGCTCGGCCCTTCGCCAGGCAGGGCTTGAGGCCGGCGATGTCGACTGTGTCGTAACCGTCTCCTCCACCGGTTTTACGACACCGAGCCTCGATGCGCAGCTAGCTGGCCGGATGGGTTTCAGGCCCGATATCGAACGCGTGCCGATCTTCGGGCTCGGCTGTGCGGCTGGCGTATCAGGCTTTGCGATCGCCTCACGGCTGGCGCGGGGCCGGCCGGGCGCTGTCGTGCTTTTCGTCTCGATCGAGCTTTGCACGCTCGCCTTCCGGCTGGACGAGTTGACGCGGCCGAACATTATCGCCACAGCGCTTTTTGGCGACGGCGCGGCCGCCTGCGTGCTGCGATCAGGCGAAGACGGGCTGGCGGAGGTGGAATCGACCGGCGAACATCTCTTTCCCGACACGCTCGATATCATGGGCTGGAAGATAGACGACGGCGGCTTCGGCATCGTACTGGCGCAATCGCTGCCGCCCTTTGCCGAAAAGGAGCTTGGCCCGGCGGTGGGGGCTATTCTGGCGCGCAACAGGTTGAAGGTGGAGGATATCGACCGCTTCATCTGCCATCCCGGCGGCACCAAGGTGCTGGCGGCGATGGAGAGTGCGCTTTCGCTGTTGCCGGGGACGCTCGATCACGAGCGCGCCGTGCTTGCCGAATATGGCAACATGTCCTCGCCGACCATTCTGTTCGTGCTGGAGCGGGCAATCCGCGCCGGGTTGCCGGCGCGCTCGGCGATGATCGCCATGGGGCCGGGCTTTTCGGCCAGCTGCGTGACGCTGCGGAGGGCCGCATGATGTGGCCGTCGATCGCGCTTCTGGCATTCGTGACGCTGCAGCGGCTGGCGGAACTCGTGCTCGCCCGGCGCAACACGGCCGCGCTTCTTGCCGGTGGCGCCAGAGAGGTGGCACCCGAGCATTATCCCGTCATGGTGGCGCTGCATGCAGGCTGGATTATCGGCCTTTGGCTCACTGCACCGGGCAGGCCGATCGCGCTCTTCTGGTTTCTGGTGTTCATGGGGTTGCAGGCGCTGCGGCTCTGGGTGCTGGCGACGCTGAAAGGCCGCTGGACGACGCGTATCGTCATCCTGCCCGGTGCGCCGCTCGTCAGCTCCGGGCCCTATCGCTTCCTCCGCCATCCGAACTATGCGATCGTCGTCGGCGAAGTCGCCGTCCTTCCCCTCGCCTTCGGCCTGCCGCTTTACGCGATCGTCTTTTCCCTTTTCAACGCGCTTATCCTCCATGTCCGCGTGAAGGCTGAAAATGCCGCACTGAAAAGCGCAATGATTTTGAAATGAATGCGATTTTCCGTTTGCGTCGCGGTATCGGCGCGGGCATTTTCACCGCGTTAGACAAAGCGGAATGCAAGCGGAAATGACGAAAAACGCAATCGTGCTCGGCGCCGGCATCGTCGGGGTTTCCACGGCCATCCATCTTCAGCGGCGCGGCCGGCAGGTGACGCTGATCGACCGCAAGGATCCGGGCAACGAAACCTCCTTCGGCAATGCCGGCCTGATCCAGCGCGAAGGTGTGGCACCTTACGGCTTTCCCCAGCAGCTCGGGATTTTGCTGCGTTATGCGCTGAATAATCGCATCGACGCGCATTATCACCTGCGCACGCTGCCGAGTCAGATCGCGTTTCTCGCCCGCTACTGGTGGAATTCCAATGCGCGGCGCCACGCCATCATCACCCGGGCCTATGCGCCGCTGATCGAAAATTCGATTGTGGAGCACAAGGACCTGATCGAAGCGTCGGAGGCCGAAGGGCTGATCCGCAAGGACGGCTGGATAAAGATTTTCCGCACTGAAGCCAAGCGCGACGCGGCTTTCGCAGAGGCAGCACTTTGGCGGAATGAATTCGACGTGGCGTACGACAGCCTGACCTCGGCCGACATCGCCCGCATGGAACCTCATATGACCGGCGATTTCGCCGGCGGTATTCGCTGGCGCGATCCCTGGTCGGTGCTCGATCCGCATGCGCTGACATCGGCCTATCGCCGCTATTTCGAGAGTATCGGCGGCCGGTTCGTCACGGGCGACGCCGCCTCGCTCGGTCCGTTCGGCTCCGGCTGGAAGATCATGACCGCGGAAGGTGCGCTCGAAGCCAACGATGCTGTGATGGCACTCGGCCCCTGGGCGGCCGTTGCGACGCGCCGGCTCGGCTATTCCTTCCCGCTCGGCGTCAAGCGTGGCTATCACATGCACTATGCCGCCGAGGGCAATGCCGTGCTCAACAACTGGACGCTCGATGCCGAACGCGGCTACCTCCTTGCGCCGATGAACCGCGGCATCCGCCTGACGACCGGGGCGGAGTTTGCTACGCTCGACGCGCCGAAGACGCCGGTCCAGCTCGACCGCGCCGAAGCCGTGGCGCGCACGATCTTCCCGCTCGGAGGCAGGCTCGATCCCGAACCCTGGATGGGCGCGCGCCCCTGCACGCCGGATATGATGCCGATCATCGGCAAGGCGCCGCGTCATCAGGGCCTGTGGTTTGCCTTCGGCCATGCCCATCACGGGCTGACGCTCGGACCGGTGACCGGCCGCGTGCTTGCCGAACTCATCACCGGCGAGACGCCGTTCATCGATATCGCGGCCTATTCGCCGCAGCGTTTCAGCCCGTAACGCCGAGTGTTGCGAGACCTTCGAGGGCCGTTGCTGCAATGCCGTCCACGGTGTCGTCGATATCGACAGTGACGACGCCCGGCTCGCCTGTGGGCACCTCAAGCGTCGCCAGTTGGCTGTCGAGCAGCGAGACCGGCATGAAGTGCCCCTTGCGCTCGCCCATCCTTTTCATCAGCAGCGCCCTGGAACCTTCGAGATAGACGAAGAGCAGATTGCCGCCGGCAGCAGCCCTGAGCCTGTCGCGATAGAGACGCTTCAGCGCCGAGCAGGAGACGATGATGCCCTCGCTCTTTTCCAGCGAGGCCTTCATCTCTTCGCCGATGCGGTCGAGCCAGGGCATCCGGTCGTCATCGGTCAGCGGAATGCCCTTCGACATCTTCTCGACATTGGCGGCCGGATGAAGCGCATCGCCCTCTATAAACTGCAGGTGCAGCGCTTCGGCGAGTTTTTCGCCGACGGAGGACTTGCCGCAGCCGCTGACGCCCATGACGACGATCGCATGGGGTCTGTTCATCTGCTCATCCGGCATGTTTGCTCCTCAGCTTATCTCCCCGCTCAGTCGAGCGGGAAATGACAGGCATATTGTTGTGCGCCTTCTCCACTTAATTCGGGAGAAACCTGGCGGCAATAGTCCTGCGCCTTCCAGCAGCGCGGATTGAAGTGGCAGCCCGTCGGCGGCTTCAGCGGCGAAGGCAGTTCACCCTGCAGGCGAATGCGGGTCTTCGCACGGTCTGGATCGGCAATCGGCGTCGCCGACAGCAAGGCTGCCGTGTAGGGATGGCGCGGCCGGGCGAAGACCTCGGCGGCAGGACCGGTTTCGATCGGGCGGCCGAGATACATCACCATTATCTCGTCGGCGATGTGATGGACAACCGAGAGGCCGTGCGAGATGAAGAGATAGGCAAGACCCATCTCCTTCTGCAGGTCCATGAGCAAGTTCAGCACCTGCGCCTGGATCGACAGGTCGAGCGCCGAAACCGGCTCGTCGAGCACCAGCACCTTCGGCCGCAGCATCAGGGCGCGGGCAATGGCGATGCGCTGGCGCTGGCCGCCGGAGAACATATGGGGGTAACGGCCATAGTGCTCCGGACGCAGGCCGACGCGGGCCATCATCTCCTCCACTTTGCGGCGGCGGGCGGCGGCGTCGAGACTGGTGTTGATCTTCAGCGGCTCTTCAAGGATCGAGCCAACCTTCTGGCGCGGGTTGAGCGAGCCGTAGGGGTTCTGGAAGACGATCTGCACTTGGCTGCGCAGGCTGCGGTCGCCGACATGAGCGGGCTTGCCATCGATCAGCAATTGCCCCGAAGTCGGATTCTCGATCATCGTGACCAGGCGAGCGAGCGTCGACTTGCCGCAGCCGGATTCGCCGACGACGGCGAGCGTCTTGCCGGAATGCAGGCTGAAGCTGACGCCGTTCAGCGCCTTGACGGTGGCATCGGCTTTGAAGAGGCCGCGGTTGACCGTGTAGAAGCGGGCGAGATCCCTGCCCTCGAGAACAGCGCTCGTCATACGAGGTCTCCTGCGGTTTCAACGGCCATGATGCCGGGATGCCCGAGCGGCTTGCCGTCCTTCAAGGGATAGTTGCAGAGCGCCAGTCCAAGCTCCGGTCCCTGGCGGACCACGCCACGGTCGCATTCGACCGTGGCGAAGCCGCAGCGCGGCGCAAAGAGACAGCCTGTCGGGCGACCATGCTGCCCGGGAACGACACCGGCGATCGAGGGAAGACGCTGGCCGACCTTGGCGCGTTCCGGCAGCGCTGCGAGCAGGGCTGCGGTATAGGGATGATGCGGGTCGCGGAACAGCGCCCTCACCGGCTGTTCCTCGACCTTCTGGCCGGCATATTGCACCTGCACCCGCTCGGCAGTTTCGGCAACGACACCCATGTCGTGGGTGATCAGCACCAGCGCCATGCCCTGCTCCTTCTGCAGGCGGACGAGCAGATCCAGAATCTGCGCCTGGATCGTCACGTCGAGCGCGGTCGTCGGCTCGTCGGCGATGAGGAGCTTCGGATTGCAGGCGAGTGCCATGGCGATCATGACGCGCTGGCTCATGCCGCCGGACATCTGATGCGGGAAGTTCGACAGGCGCTCTTCCGGCGCCGGAATGCCGACGAGGTTCAAGAGCTCGATCGAGCGTTGGCGGCGCTCCTTGCGGTTGAGGCCCATATGCACGCGCAGGGTCTCGCCGAGCTGGAAACCGACCGTGAAGCAAGGATTGAGGCTCGACATCGGCTCCTGGAAGATCATCGCCATATCCTTGCCGACGATCCTGCGGCGCTGGCGGGCGGAGATGTCGCGCAGGTCCTTGCCGTCGAACTGCATCCGGTCGGCGGTGATCTTCGCCGTCCAGGGCAGAAGCCCCATGAGGGCCAGCATGGCAACGGATTTACCCGAGCCGGATTCGCCGACGACCGACAGGATCTCGCCCTTGTCGCAGGCAAGCGATACGCCGTCGACGGCGCGGAAGAGACCGGAAGAGGTCTGGAATTCGACAGTCAGATTTTCAATCTCGAGGAGTGGCATCACGACCTCTTCAGTTTGGGATCGAGTGCGTCGCGCAGACCGTCGCCCATCAGATTGATGGCGAGAACGGTGATGAGGATGGCAAGACCAGGGAATGTCACCACCCACCAGGCGCGCGATATGAACTCACGGGATTCGGCCAGCATCGTCCCCCATTCGGGTGTCGGCGGCTGAGCGCCCATGCCGAGAAAGCCGAGGGCGGCAGCATCGAGAATCGCCGCCGAGAAGGCGAGCGTCGCCTGAACGATCAGCGGCCCAAGACAGTTCGGCAGGATCGTCTTGAACATCAACCGGAAGGTGCCGGCACCGGCAACACGCGAGGCGATCACATATTCCTTCTCGCGTTCTGAAATGACCGAGGCGCGCGTCAACCGCACGAAATGCGGCTGGTTGACCAGCGAAATCGCGATCATCGCATTGGTAAGCCCTGGCCCGAGCACGGCCACCAGCACCAGAGCGAGCAGCAGTGACGGGAAGGCCAGGATGATATCCATCAGGCGCATGATCGCCGTATCGACCTTGCCGCGGAAAAATCCGGCGACGAGGCCGATCAGCACGCCTGAAATGACCGAAAGCGTGACGACGACGACGCCGATGAACAGCGAAAACCGCGCGCCGTAGATCAGGCGCGAGAGGATATCGCGGCCGACGGCATCCGTTCCAAGCGGGAAGGAGGCGCTGCCGCCCTCCATCCAGAATGGCACGGCGAGCAGTACCGCACGGTTCTGCTCGTTCGGCTCATGCGGCGCAAAGAGCGGCGCGAAGACTGCGACGATCAGGATGATGATGAAAACCACCAGGCCGATGACGGCGCCCTTGTTGCGGGAGAAATAATGCCAGAAATCCGCAAGAGCGGATGGCTGGCCGGTTTTGACGGTGACCGTGCTCATGGACCGCTCCTAATGACGAATGCGCGGATTGATGAAGCCGTAGAGAACATCAACAATCAGATTGACCAGCATGATGACGCCGGCGATCAGCAGAAGACCGCCCTGGACCACGGCATAATCGCGCTTGAAGACCGAATCGACCATCCATTTGCCGATGCCCGGCCAGGAGAAGATCGTCTCGGTGAGGATGGCGCCGGCAAGAAGAACGCCGATCTGCAGACCGATCGTGGTGATGACAGGGATCATCGCATTGCGCAGCGCATGCACGCCGACAACGCGCAGCGGCTTCAGGCCCTTCGAGCGCGCGGTGCGGACATAGTCCTCGCCCAGAACCTCGAGCATCGCCGAACGCGTCTGGCGCGCGATGACGGCAAGCGGAATGGTCGCCAGCACGATGGTCGGCAGGATGAGATAGCTGACGGCGGAGGCGAAAGCCCCCTTTTGGCCTGACAGCAGGCTGTCGATCAGCATGAAACCGGTGACCGGCTTGAAGAAATACATCAGCGAGATTCGACCGGAAACCGGCGTCCAGCCGAGATAGCCGGAGAAGAAGATAATGAGCAGCAGACCCCACCAGAAGATCGGCATGGAATAACCGATGAGGGCAACACCCATTACGCTCTGATCGAACCACGTGCCACGCTTGACCGCCGCAAAGACGCCGGCGGGCACGCCAAGACAGACCGCAATGATGATGGCACAGAGCGAAAGCTCCAGCGTTGCCGGAAACAGGGTCAGGAATTCGCCGAGAACCGGCCGCTTAGTGATGATCGAGGTGCCGAGATCGCCGTGCAGCACTTTTACGAGGTAGTCGAAATACTGCACATACATGGGCCGGTCGAAGCCGAGATCGTGCATGATCTGGGCGTGACGCTCCGGCGCCATGACACGTTCACCCGACAGGAGCATGACGGGATCGCCGGGAAGCATGCGGATGAACGAGAAGGCAATGAGGGAAACGCCGAGGAATGTCGGGATCAGCACCGCGAAGCGGCTGATGAAAAAACGCAACATGGCAGGTATCCAATAGTTTCCGGCGGTCAGGAGACCCTGACCGCCGGCTGCGCCCAGCTCTGCCGGGCATTCTTACATTATTCTTGTTATTCGGATACGTCGACGCCGTCGAAGCGGTGAATGCCGAGCGGGTCCATCTGGAAGCCGGAGACCTTCTTACTCATCGGAACGAAGACAAGCGAGTGGTCGAGGGTCGCCCAGGGAGCTTCCTTCTTGAAGATCAGCTGCGCCTGCTCATAGGCCTTCGTACGCTCGCCGACATCGGCGGTCAGCTTGGCCTTGGTCATCAAGTCGTCATATTCCTTGTTGCACCACTGAGCACGGTTGTTGCCGCCGACGGCATCGCAGCCGAGCAGCGTATCCATGAAGTTATCGGGATCACCGTTATCGCCCGTCCAGCCGAGGATGACGGCGCCGTCGCGCTTCACGTCGGAGGAGAGCTTCAGATATTCGGCCCACTCATGGGTGACGATCTCGACCTTGACACCGATCTTGGCGAAATCCGCCTGCATCAATTCGGCGGCGCGGCGCGCGTTCAGCATATAGGGGCGCGAAACCGGCATCGCCCAGATCTTCATGCTGAGATCCTTGACGCCGGCATCGGCGAGAGCCTTCTTGGCAGCATCCGGATCGTACTTGTCGTCCTGAACAGCGTCGTTATAGGACCACATCGTCGGCGGGATCGGGTTCTTGGCAACGGCGGCAGCACCCTGGAAGACGGCGTCGATGATCGCCTGCTTGTTGATCGCCATGTTGAGCGCACGGCGAACTTCCGGCTTGTCGAACGGAGCCATCTGCGTGTTGTAGGCGAGGAAGCCGACATTGAGACCGGCCTGCTCCAGCACGGTCAGATTGTTATCCTTCTTCAGCTCGGAGACGTCGGCTGCATTCGGATAGGGGATCAGATGGCATTCGCCGGCCTTCAGCTTCTGAGCACGGACAGCCGCATCAGAGGTGATGGCGAAAACCAGATCGTCGATCTTTTCCTTGCCCTTGAAATAGGTTTCGTTCGCTTTGTAGCGGATGACGGCATCCGGCTGATAGGCGACGAAGGTGAACGGGCCGGTGCCGAGCGGCTGCTGGTTCATCTGCGCCATCTTGCCGTCGGCGGCGAGTTTGTCGGCATATTCCTTGGAGACGATCGAGGCGAAGTCCATGGCGAGGTCGGCGAGGAACGGCGCTTCGGGATGGTTGAGCGTGAACTTGACCGTGAGGTCGTCGACCTTTGCGATCGACTTGATCAGCTCCGGGAAGCCCATGCCGGCGGCGTATTCGTAGGAACCGCCCTCGACATACTTGTTCCACGGATTGTCGGACTTCAGCTGGCGCTCGAAGGAGAACACGACGTCGTCGGCGTTGAATTCACGCGTCGGCGTGAAGAAGTCGGTGGTCTGGTACTTGACGCCGGGATGAAGCTTGAAGGTGTATTCCGTGCCGTCGGCCGAAACGCTCCAGCTGTCGGCCAGACCGGGCTCGATCTCGGTCCCGCCATGCTTGAATTCGACGAGGCGGCTATAGACCGTGCGCGACGACGCGTCGAAGGTCGTGCCTGCCGTATAGAGGCTCGGGTCGAAGCCTTCCGGCGAGCCCTCGGAGCAATAAACAAGGGTCTTGGACCAGGCCGACGTCGCCATGACGGAAATCAGGGCCGTCGCTGCCAGGAGGACAGAGATCTTTTTCATAATATTGTTTCCCGGTTGTTCTTCTTGATGTTTGGAGATCGTAGAATGCATCTCGATCGACGGTTGATGGAACGATATTTATCTACTGAAAGCAACGGGCTATGCAGAAAAATTTTCCAGCTGGACAATTTTAGAAATTTTCAGTCAAAAATCGGCCGCATTTGGAAATATTCGGACAAAAATGACCGAAATTTTGTCGCATTTGGTATAAAAGCGCGCCTATCGCGACATGCAACGGGCATTTTCCCAGCATTCGGAGGCCGATGAGACGTCCGCAAAAACAAAAAACCGCGGTTGCCAGGCAACCGCGGTTCAGAAGCAAATTCTGCTCTTTAAATCAGGCGGCGGGGGCAACGATCGCGGGCTTGCGATATGCCGGCTCGCCGGTAATGCCGAGAAGGAAATTGATCTGCGGACGCGCCTTGACGAGGTCGTCGATGGAATATTCCGACAGCACGGCGAAGAAGGCGTTGAGCGCCTTGCGCAGCGCCGAATTCAACCCACAACTGTCGACCAGCGGGCATTCGACCTCACCGTCATCCTCGAAGCATTCGGCCATGGCGAAGCTATCTTCCGTCACCCGAACGACATCGAAAAGACTAATGTCGGCGGCCGGCTTGCCCAAGCGCACGCCACCATTGCGACCGCGCACGGTTTCGACCAGACCCGCCTTGTTCAGCGGCTGGAGGATCTTGAAAAGAAAGAGCTCGGAAACGCCATAGGCCCTGGCGATTTCGGGAATCCGGCTCAAGTGCCCGTCATTGGCAGCACAATACATCAACATGCGAACCGCATAGTTCGTCTGCTTCGTCAACCGCATGCCATTCTCCTGACTCGTCTGTTCAGACCTATATAGGCGGTTTGCTAGTTTTGAACAATTCCAAAATATGAAATTCGCATTCAGCTTATGAGGCCATTTGCCGCGACGTCAATCCCGCTCCAGGATCCCGACGTCATCGAGGATCGCCCCGCCTGCGCTCGGGCGTGCCTTGCGCATCAGTTTGACCTCGGCACTGGTAAAATGGGAGATGGCGAACAGATTACGCCCTTGTCTCAGAATATTCTCGATGCCGACCGACATCGCCGGCAATCAGCATGACGAGGAAAAATTCGGGAGCCAAAAGGCCCCCGAATTACTGATTTCTTGGAATGTCGTGACGATCACTTCATCGTCGGCATGACGAATTCCGCGCCGCTCTTGATGCCGGAAGGCCAGCGGGCCGTGACGGTCTTGGTTTTCGTCCAGAACTTGATCGAATCCGTGCCGTGCTGGTTGAGGTCGCCGAAGCTCGAGGCCTTCCAGCCGCCGAAGGAGTGATAGGCGAGCGGAACCGGGATCGGAACATTGATGCCGATCATGCCGATGTTGATGCGCGAGGCAAAATCGCGGGCGGCATCGCCGTCGCGGGTGTAGATCGCAACGCCGTTGCCGTATTCGTGCTTCATCGGCAACGACAGCGCTTCCTCATAGTTGTTGGCGCGAACGACGGAGAGCACAGGTCCGAAGATCTCGGTCTTGTAGATATCCATCTCCGGCGTGACGTGATCGAACAGGCAGCCGCCGACGAAATAGCCGTCTTCATAGCCCTGGAGCTTGAAATCGCGGCCGTCGACCACGAGCTTGGCGCCTTCTTCGATGCCGCGATCGATCAACCCGCGAACACGGGTATAGGCTTCCTTAGTGACGAGCGGGCCCATGTCGGCCTTGTCGTCGGTATAGGGGCCAATGCGCAGGGATTCGATCTTCGGCGTCAGCTTCTCGACGAGGCGGTTGGCGGTCTCCTCGCCGACCGGAACGGCAACCGAGATCGCCATGCAGCGCTCGCCGGCCGAGCCGTAGCCTGCGCCCATCAAGGCGTTGACGGCCTGATCCAGGTCTGCATCGGGCATGATGATCATGTGGTTCTTGGCGCCGCCGAAGCACTGGGCGCGCTTGCCGTTCATCGCCGCGGTGCCATAGACGTAGCGGGCGATCGGCGTCGAGCCGACGAAGGAGACGGCGCCGATATCGGGATCGGTGAGGATCGCGTCGACCGCACCCTTGTCGCCATTGACGACGTTGAGGATGCCGGAGGGCAGGCCGGCCTCGATCATCAGTTCGGCGAGGCGGATCGGCAGGGAAGGATCACGCTCGGAGGGCTTCAGGATAAAGGCGTTGCCACAGGCGATCGCCGGCGCAAACATCCACATCGGGATCATGCCCGGGAAATTGAAGGGGGTAATGCCGGCGCCGATGCCGACCGGCTGGCGGATCGAATACATGTCGATCGCGGGCCCGGCGCCCTCGGTGAACTCGCCCTTGGCGAGATGGGGAATGCCACAGACGAATTCGCAGACTTCGAGGCCGCGAATGACGTCACCCTTGGCATCCTCGATGGTCTTGCCGTGCTCCTTGGAGAGGATTTCGGCAAGCTCGTCCATGTGCTTGTTCAGGAGTTCGACGAACTTGAAGAAGACGCGGGCACGGCGCTGCGGATTGGTGGCAGCCCATTTCGGCTGTGCAGCCTTGGCGTTTTCGACGGCAGCGCGCAGTTCCTCGACGCTTGCGAGTGCGACCGTCGCCTGTACTTCGCCTGTTGCCGGATTGTAGACGTTGCTTACGCGGCCGCTGGTGCCGGCAACCTGCTTGCCGCCGATGAAATGACCGATCTCACGCATGGGTGTTCCTCCTGTTTTTCGATGGCCGACAATCGCACTTCAATTTGCACAAATCAATGCGCTGATATAAGCAACCGTTGTGCGTAAATTATAGCCCCTATCATTGCATCGGGCGCTGCGGCTACTTCCAAACTTGGCACCGCGCGCCAACAAGTCAAATCCCAAGGGAGGTCAAACCGATGAGCCGGAAACCCATCGTCAGAATGGCGGAGCTGGAGATCGATCCGGACACGCTTGAAACCTATCGCGCATTGCTCACGGAAGAAATCGAAGCATCCCTAGCGCTGGAAGACGGCGTCCTTTCCCTGAATGCTGTTTCCATCAGGGACAACCCGAACCAGATCCGTATTCTTGAAATCTACGCCGACCAGGAAGCATACGAGGCCCATCTGCGAACACCGCATTTCCTTAAGTACAAGAATCAGACGGCGCACATGGTGACATCGTTGACGCTGATCGAGGTCGATCCGATCGCGATGCGTGCCAAGCCATGAACTGGGACGATGTTCGTATTTTCCTCGCCGTCGCCCGCACCGGACAGATCCTTGCCGCCTCGAAGCGGCTGGGGCTCAATCACGCCACGCTCTCACGTCGACTGACTTCGCTGGAAGAGGCGCTGAAGACGCGGCTTTTCATCCGCCGGACGAATGGCTGCGAGCTGACGGCCGAAGGCGAAGTGTTCCTGGCATCCGCAGAACGGATGGAAACGGAAATGCTGGCCGTGCAGGCGAGCCTCGGCCACACCGATACGGCAATTGCCGGGACGGTGCGCGTCGGCGCGCCCGACGGCTTCGGTGTTTCCTTTCTTGCTCCGCGCATGGGCAGGTTGATCGAGCGCCATCCGGCGCTGAAGATCCAGCTCGTACCTGTGCCGCGCTCTTTCTCGCTGTCGCAACGCGAGGCCGATATCGCCATCACGCTGGAGCGACCGGACCAAGGCCGGCTCGTTTCCTCGAAGCTGACGGATTACACGCTCGGCCTTTATGCCTCACGCGACTACCTCACCTCTCAGGGCGCACCAGGGGATATCGACGCACTGAAGGTGCATCCGCGCATCGGTTACGTCGAAGACCTGATCTTCACCGCCTCGCTGAATTTCTCCGGCGAGGTGATGCGGAGCTGGGATGCAAGCTTCGAAATTTCGACGGCGATCGGCCAGACGGAGGCGGTACGATCAGGCGCCGGAATCGGCATCCTGCACGACTATATCGCTCGGCAGTATCCGGAACTCCAGCGCATCCTGCCTGATATTTCGATCCGCCGCGCCTACTGGACGACCTATCACGAAACGGCGCGCGACCTCATGCGCGTCAGGAGCGTCGCCGATTTCCTCCAGGAACTCGTCAGCGCCGAACGGCACATCTTTCTTTAAGATTCGAAAGTCTGTTTTGCCGGCTCGTCGTTCTCATCGGGATTGGGAACCGGCGCCTCGTCGGGCATCCGGTCCGGCTCCGGCTCCTTGATCGGAGGCACCGGCTTCCAGCCGGGCGCCGGCATCGGCGGCTGATCGGGAATGGGTTCGTTGGGCACGGACATGACCGCCTCCCTTTCATGATTTCAGTTTACGCGACGTTCGGGCTATTTGCCTGGCTTCAGCGATTCGGCAGCACGCATCGGCATGCTATCGATGATAGCGAAGAGCTCGCCATCGGTAATTGGCTCGCTGGCCTTCAGCTTGACGGTGCCGTCCTTTCCGACAAGGAAGGCGGCGAATTCGCCCACATCAGGTGCCTCGAGATCGCGGCGGATGGCTTCGCCGTCGAGACCGTCAGCCGCACCAAAGAGCGATCGAACGCCGGCGCCGGAAACCTTGAGCACCACCAGATCACGCTCATCGAGGGCCGAGCGATCGGCCAGCAACTGATTTTCCTGCCGGGCGGCGCGAGAATTATCCCTGTCGGCGAAAACCACGAAGACGCGGTTCTTCCACTGGAACTGGGCGAGGCTTTCGGCCGCCGCATAAGCGCTGTTTGTCTCGTCGATCTTCGTCGCACCGTAGAGAAGGGTTTTCGACATGCATATTCTCCCGCTAACATGGAGAACGGTCCGAGAAGGCACGGGTTCCATCGAAACGACAGGATCCTCGTTTCGTTCCTGCACTCGAGAGGCTGCACGTGCGCTTCCGGATCTCACTTTGCAAACCTTATGCAGGCCAGCCGCGGCGCTGCCGTCTCAGCGGAATTGGTACCCGCCGTTACCGGTTAGTCTCTTCCCGCCAAACAAGTTGCCGCGAGGTCCGAGAAAGATTACGCAAAGAAGAAGTCCCACGATTGCAGGCTTGAAAGAGCAACATTCGTTAACGTTATGGTGTTGTCGGAATCGGCTGTGATAATTGTATCATTTCCGGACTGCTCGATTGCCGCAAAAAGCGCTTCCCAGTCGGCGAAAATGCTGTGATCGATCGAGATCGCGTCATGTGCGGAGCCGGTTGCCACGAAGTTTGTGATCGTATCATGGCCCCAGTTCGGCGAATAAACGAAGATGTCGGCTGCCGCTCCACCAGTGAGGATATCGTTGCCGGCGCCACCCGTCAGGGTATTAGAACCACTGCCGCCAATGATAACGTTGTTTAGCGCATTCCCTGTTCCGGCAAACGCCCCAGTTCCGATAAAGGTGAGGTTCTCGACATTGGTCCCCAGTGTGTAGGCCGCCAGGTTCGTGCGAACCGTGTCGATCCCCTCATTGGCCGCTTCGGTGACGATGTCGCCGGCATTGTCGACGATGTAGGTGTCGTGGCCAGCCCCGCCGATCAAGGTATCCGCACCTGCCCCGCCATTCAGCACATCATTGCCGGCGCCGCCGGTGATCGTGTTGGCGAGCGCATTGCCGGTGCCGGTGAAGTTGGCGGATCCCGTATAGGTCAGGTTCTCGACATTGTTGCCGAGCGTATAGCTGACAAGCGCCGTCCGGACCGTGTCCGTCCCCTCGTTCACATTCTCGATCACCAGGTCGGTCGCAATGTCGACCACATAGATGTCGTCACCCGTCCCACCCAACATCGTGTCGGCACCAGCCCCGCCGATCAAAGTGTCGTTGCCGCCAGCCCCCATCAGCTTGTCGGCAGCAACACCACCGATGATAATGTTGTCGAGCAGATTGCCCGCCCCGGTAAAGGCTGCCGTTCCGATGTAGGTGAGGTTCTCGACATTGGCCGCCAATGTGTGGGCGGCAAGGGTCGTTCGAACCGTGTCGATCCCCTCATTGATCGCCTCGGTGACCAGGTCGCCGGCATTGTCGACGATATAGATGTCGCCACCCGCCCCGCCGATCAAACGGTCTGCCCCGGCCCCACCATTCAGCGTATCGTTGCCGACACCGCCGGAAAGCGTATCGATCGCAGCGCCACCCGTGATCGTATTGTCGAGACTATTGCCTGTTCCGGCGAAGGCTACCGTGCCGATATAGGTGAGGTTCTCGACATCACTGCCAAGCGTATAGCTTGTCAGAGTCGTGCGAACCGTATCGATCCCCTCGTCGGCGGCTTCGGTGACGAGGTCGCCGGCATTGTCGACGATATAGGTGTCGCTGCCCTCACCGCCAATCAAGGTGTCGGCGCCAGTTCCACCATTCAGCGTATCGTTGCCGATACCGCCAGTGATCGTGTTATCAAGCGCATTGCCGGTGCCGGTGAAGCTGGCGGACCCGGTGTAGGTGAGGTTCTCGACATTGACCAAGGCGGCGATCGAGTAGGCTGCAAGCGCCGTGCGGATTTCGTCGGTGCCGGCGCTGTCCTTGATCACGTCGCTCGCACTGTCGACCACATAGATGTCGTTGCCAGCACCGCCGTCAAGCGTGTCATTGCCGGCGCCGCCGTCCAGCGTGTCGTTGCCGGTGCCGCCGGTGATTGCGTTGGCAAGCGTATTGCCGGTGCCGGTGAAGCTGGCGGATCCCGTATAGAGCAGGTTCTCGACATTGCTGGCGAGCGTATAGAGTGAAAGCGCCGTCTTGATCAGATCGGTTCCTGCATTCAGCCCTTCGGTGACCACGTCGCCAACGTTATCGACAATATAAGTGTCGTTGCCGGCACCACCGATCAGTATGTCTGCTCCGGCCTTCCCATCCAGGATGTCGGCACCTGCCGCGCCCCGGATCGTGTTGGCAAGGTCATTGCCTGTTCCGGTAAAGGCTACCGTGCCGGTATAGGTGAGGTTCTCGAAATCGCTGCCAAGCGTATAGCTTGTCAGAGTCGTGCGAACCGTATCGATCCCCTCGTCGGCGGCTTCGGTGACGACGTCGCCGGCATGGTCGACGATGTAGGTGTCGTCGCCCGCGCCACCGATCAAGGTATCCGCACCTGCCGCGCCGTTCAGCGTGTCGTTGCCGGCGCCGCCGGTGATCGTGTTGGCGAGCGCATTGCCGGTGCCGGTGAAGCTGGCGGACCCCGTGTAGGTGAGGTTCTCGACATTGACCAAGGAGGCGATCGAATAGGCTGCAAGCGCCGTGCGGATTTCGTCGGTGCCGGCACTGACCGCCTCGGTGATCACGTCGGTCGCACTGTCGACCACATAGATATCGTCGCCCGTCCCGCCCGACATCGTGTCGTTGCCGGCCCCGCCGTCCAGCGTGTCGTTGCCGGCGCCGCCGGTGATCGTATTGACGAGCGCATTGCCGGTACCGGTGAAGCTGGCGGATCCCGTATAGAGCAGGTTCTCGACATTGTTGCCGAGCGTATAGAGTGAAAGCGCCGTCTTGATCAGATCGGCTCCTTCATTCGGCCTTTCAGTGACGACGTCGGCAAGGTTATCGACAACATAAGTGTCATCGCCCGCTCCGCCGATCAGTATGTCTGCTCCAGCCTTTCCGTCCAGCGTGTCGGCACCTGCCGCACCCCGGATCGTGTTGGCAAGGTCATTGCCTGTCCCGGCAAAGGCTGCCGTGCCGCTATAGGTGAGATTGTCGACATTGGCGGCAAGAGTATAGCTTGCCAGCGCCGTTTGCACCGTATCGATGCCCTCATCAGCGTTTTCGGTGACGACGTCGGACGTGTTATCAACGATGTAAGTGTCGTTGCCCGTCCCGCCGATCAGCGTGTCGGCGCCAGCCCCGCCATTCAGGGTATCATCACCGGCACCGCCCGACAAAATATCGATGGCCGCGCCGCCGGTGATCGTGTTGTTGAGGGTATTGCCAGTGCCGGCAAATGCAGTCCCGCTAACGGTAGTGAGGTTCTCGACGTTGGCGCTCAGTGTGTAGCTCGCCGCATACGTCTGAACCGTGTCGATGCCCTCGTCGGCGTTTTCAATGATAGTGTCGCCGGCATCGTACACGACATAAATATCGTTGCCGGTCCCACCGGCAAGCGAGTCATTTCCCCACTTACCATTCAGAGTATCGTTGCCTGCCCCACCGGAGAGCGTATCGTCGCCTAACCCACCAGTGATTATGTTGTCGAGGCTATTACCGGTACCGGTAAAATTGCCATTACCTACGAAGGATAGATTCTCGACATTGGCGATGTCCGCAAGCGAATAAGCAGCAAGATCGGTCCGGATCTTGTCAGTGCCGCCGTCGGCCGCCTCGACCACGACGTCGCCGAGACTATCGACCTCATAGGTATCGTCGCCCGCACCACCGATCAGCGTGTCGTCGCCGGCCTCCCCATCAAGCCAATCAGATCCCGTCCCGCCGGTGATCACATTGGCCGCCGCATTGCCTTCACCGATGAACGTGGTGGTGCCGGTGTAGGTCAGGTTTTCGACGTTAGCGCTGAGTGTATAAGAAAGCGTCGTCCGGACCGTATCCGTCCCCTCATTGGCATTCTCAATCACGGTGTCGCTGGCATTGTCGACGATGTAGATGTCGTCGCCCACCCCGCCCGACAGCTTGTCGATTCCGGTCCCGCCGTCGAGCGTATCATTACCGGAATCGCCGGTCAGGGAATCATTTCCGGCGTTGCCCCAGAGCGTATTGTCCGCTTCGTTCCCCGTAACCGTATCGTTGCCGGAGCCGGCCTTAACGTTCTCGATCAACGATGCAACATTGTCCTGATAAAGCAGGGCGTTGAAAATGTTGCCGCGGGCATAACCATTATTCGGACCTCCTCCCAGGTCGGCCAACTGGCCCTGGGAAAAGACCGAGTAGCCCCCTGCTCGCAGGTCGATCTTGAGGGCGGTGGTATAAGCGCTCAAATCATAGGTATCGATACCGCCGCCGTCCCAGATTGTCGCGAAGATGCGGTTGGCGGCGGGTGTGATGGCCGCAACGCCGTTGACATAGGTGATGCCCTGGTTCGGATTCCACTTGTAGACGGTATTGTCACTGTTCGTCGTATAGTCCGCACCATACATTTCCTGCAGGGCGGCGATGTCGAGCATCATGAAGGTTTGCGGCGCGCCGTCATGCTCATACGTGTACCCATTCCCATTGTCTCCGACATATGTGCGGTAGGTCATGATCGTATATTCGAGCGAGTCGTAGGCGCTCGGAACGACTGTCGGATTGAGATTATACCCTTCCTGAGCATGTTTCAGTCCGAGAGCGTGACCCAGTTCGTGTGCCAAAGAATGGCCCGCGTAGTTGCCGAACCTCGGCAAGCGATAATCATCTTCGGTGCCAGCATATTCCGTGCCGAACCAGACATCGCCGCCGCTGCCGCCGATATTTGGGGTATAGGCCCATGCCGTCGGAGGTAGCCACGATTGAGCGAACCGCACCGTTGCGGTGCCAGCGCTTCCGGCCTCAAAGTTGGCGTTCGTAAACCCCTCGACGGAGAAGCCGTCATTTGCCGCACTCCCGTAGGACTGCTCCATAAAGTACAAAGCATAAGACTGCTGCTGCGTCGAAATTGAAGAGAAAGAATAGTCTTTCTCGCCGCTATAGGCATAAGATGACGAGGTGGTAGGAAACGCATAGGTTATCGTTCCGTCCCAGGCAGTGCCACTGAAGAGCCCGTCAACTTTCTCATCCCCAGTCGAGCTGACGTCCTTTGTCGAAGTAATAAGATTCGTCATAAAATATCCGTTTGCCTATTCCGTTCGGCCGTGCCTAATGCCAGTTTCCCTCTGCCCCAAACCAGAGGAAATTTCAACCAAAAGCTTTATTTCGCTTCAGGAAAGTTTTTGATCTTAGTAACCAACGCTTATGAAGCCCTTCGTCCGCAAACTCGATCAAAGGCTAGAAGCTATTCCAGGGATCCTGTGCTCAGCCTGTCCGAACCTCCGCAATTGCTGGCATGACGGCACTTAAATTGGCGTTACAGCCATTTGCTGAAATTTAATAAGTTTCCACGCTCGGTGAGCTCGGGAAAGCAAGGTCCGAATTGTTTTGGCGCCCGCCGAGCGATGTCTCCGCCTGGGCGGATCGTTCCGTATCGAGTGGCGAGTTGTCGCATTGCGGACCTTGCTGCTGCTGCGTGCCGCACACGCAGCTCACACAGCAGTATGGCGCATACGGACAAATGTTCGACTTTCTGTGGCAAAAAAATGTAGGCGCTCTTCAGGGCGCCGCGCCATGGGATTGGTCATGGGCACACTTCGTAGGCTATTCCACACGTGAAAGTTCGCGCTTTTGGCAAACACTGCCACATCAATGCAGGGTCGTCAGACAGTTAAGCGTCTATACCGACAATTTTGGCCGAAATGACATTAGCTAAAACGACTCGTCTGATAGGGAGTTGGCGTGGGGAGATGGTACGGTTGGGGGGTCTCGAACCTCCGACCTCAGGTGCCACAAACCTGCGCTCTAACCAACTGAGCTACAACCGCATAAATCGCGCTTGGCGCGACGGGGGTCACATACGAGGACTTGGCGAGGAATTCAAGCCCCATTCCTCGTCAATATACAAAAAGGCCGGACGCGAGGTCCAGCCTTTTGTTTCTGGTCGATAAAGACCGATCAGGCAACCTTGAAGGATGCCATGGCCTTTTCGGCGGCGTCCTTGGAAGGCTTTGCGAGCTTTTCGGCAACCTGCTTGGTGGTTTCCTGCATCGACTTCGCCTGTTCGACAGCCAGCTCGGCCTGCTTGCGCAGGAACGAGGTCTGCAGATCGAAGAATTCGGCGGGAGACTTGACGCCGAGCAGCGCTTCCAGGTGCGAGATCGAGCTCTCGGCGTTGACACGCAGAGCGTCGATCGCCTTCAGGCCGATCTCGACCGTGCCGGCCTGTGCCGTCTGGACGGTGGCTTCGAGCGTCTTGCCGGCTTCCTCGCCAGCGGTCTTCAGCTTGGCATAGGCGTCCTTCGACTGCTGTGCGCCCTTTTCGGCGAATTCACGGAAGGATTCCGTGAACTTGGACGGGTCGAAAGAAGCGATTGAAAAAACGTCATCGGTCTTTATGGTAGCCATGGGTCGCATCCTTTGGGCTGAGGCAGTCGCTGCCTGCGGTAGTTGGGATGATGCTTATATAAGACAATTCATTGTGCATTGCAACAATTATTGTGCAACGCACAAGACGTTAACCTTTCCGGCCGAAAACCCCCTCCTCTGCTGGACCGGCATGCGCCCCGCAGTTATTAATAAGCCGTTAATTTAAGAAGGCCGACAGCGACAAGGTTCGAACATGCCCGCAGTCCAATATCCGTTCATCGACATCGCCGTGCATGCACGGGTGCGGGAACGCTTTTCACGCGGCGAGGCCATGGTGCTGTTTTCGGCCGATCTTGCCCGTCTGCTCTGGGCGAATGGTGCAGGTGCGGAGCTTTTCGGCCATTCGGCGGTCTATGATCTGCTCGATCAGGGCGTCGACCGCGCCGACATCACCTTCCGCCAGCTGGAAACGGCGGCGCGCCAGCTCACCGATATCGGCGACAGCCGCAGCCTGATGATCCGCGTTGCCAAGGGCTTTCAGCGTGCACAGGCACAGGCGGCTGCCGAACTGATCCGCCTTTCCCAGGGCGAAAAGGCCATCCTGTTTTCGGTGCCAGTCTCGGCAAAGCCGCTCGCGTCAGGCGCATCGGCGGCCCAGATGCTGCAGGGACTTGATGATCCCGATACGCATATGGCAGTGATCGGCGCCAATGGCGAGGTCATCGCGGCTTCGCCGGGCTTTGCCTCGCTCGGGATCTCCGAGCAGACGGCAAAGACCTTGATCAACCTTGCCGGCGCACATCCCGACCGGTTGGTGAAGCGTCCCGTCGCCACCGCCAGAGGCAATCTTCCGGCCGCGGTCGGCAAGCTCAGCGACGATCCGGCCCTCAATCTGCTCTTTGCTGTGGAGGCCGCGATCGGTCATCTTGACACGGTCGATACGCCCGCGCTCGACCCGGTCGATGCGCCCGCACAGGAAGAAAGCCCGTCACCTGCCGAAGCGTTTCAGGACGAGCCTCTCGCCACCGCAGGCTTCACCGAGATTATCGACGCGGTCGCGGGGATCGAAGAGGTCGAGGAGACGCTGGAGGAGATCGCCGGCGAAAGCGAACAGCCGACGGAGACTGCGGCGGCATCCGCTGACGAGGCGGTTGAAGCGACGCATCCTGCCGGGCATGCGGAGTCCGAGAGCGACGGCGGCGTGATCGACGGTGGCGCGGATGAGGCCGATGAGCCTGCCGCGGTCATCGGGGACGACTTGGCCTCCGTTGCCGAGACGGTGGAAACAGCGGCGACGGCGGAAGCGCCTGTCGAAACCAGCGAAACGCCTATCGACGGCACGCCGGATGCGGTCCACGAAGAAACCGTCATCGCAGCGCCTGTCCCCGACGCGCGCCCTGCCGTTGAGCTTGCGGCTGAGCCCGGCTTCGTCTTCAGGCCGAACAGCCGCGCCACGCGCTTCGTCTGGAAGATCGATGCGGAAGGCCGGTTCAATGAAGTCAGCCACGAATTTGCCCAGGCCGTCGGCCCGCATGCGTCCGACATTATCGGCTCTGCCTTCGGCGACGTCGCCGCCCTCTTCAATCTCGATCCTGACGGCAAGATTTCCGAAGCGCTCGCCCGCCGCGACACATGGTCGGGCAAGACGATCCTCTGGCCGGTCGAAGGCACCAGCCTCGTCGTTCCGGTCGATCTGGCGGCGCTGCCGACCTATACCCGCAACCGCGACTTCGATGGTTTCCGCGGCTTCGGCGTCGTCCGGCTTTCCGATACCCAGGAGGATCCGCTGGCACTCGGCCTGACACTCGGCCCGGACGGCATCGGCCATGAGGCAGCGAGCCTCGGCCCGCCCGCCGAGACCATTGCCGAGGTGGCACGCGAAGCGCAGACAGCGCTTGAAGAGCCCCTGATCGAACCTGCGTTGACGCAAGAGGTCGAGGATCAGGCGCTTGCAACAAGCGAGCCGCAGACGGAGCCAACGCCGGAAGAGATGTCTACCGAGCAGGCGACTATCGAGACACCTGCCCCGGAAAGTGCTGCAGAAAAAACGGAAGGCAGCGCCGATGCCGGCGACGTTTCCGCCGCCGAGCCGGTAGCAGAACTTTCGCAAGAGCCGCCGGCGCTTCGGATTTCGGAAACGCCCAATCGCCGTTTCTCCGACAAGATCGTTCAGCTCCACAACAGCGGCGCCGGACTGACGGCTGCCGAACAGGCCAATTTCCGCGAGATCGCCAAACGTCTGGAAGCCTTCGGTACCCGCAAGGAAGAGCCTGCCGCCGCAGCATCGATGGAACCCAGCGCCGCGGCGCCGGCGGAACCCGCCGCCACGGAAACGGCGGGCTTCGACGAGGCCTCCGGATCCGAAGAGTTCGAGGCCGAAACGCCCACCGCCGACAAGACGGAAATACCGTCGATCGAGGAAATCGCGCCACAGGAGGCGATCTTCGAGAATGCCATCGAGGCGCAGCGCGAAGACGACGGCGCCACCGAAGAACCGGCTGTCATCGCCGAGGACGAGGCGACGGAAGGGCTGGAGGAGACGGTCAGCCAGATCGAGGTTCTCACAAGCTTCATCCCACCCCGCGTCAAGATGACGGACGGGCTGTCGATCGGAACGGTCGACCAGCTGCCTGTTGCCGTGCTGATCCATATCGGCGATGCACTGCTCCACGCCAATCCGGAATTCATGCGGCTGACCGGCTACAATTCGCTCGAGGCATTGCGCGAGGTGGGCGGCATCGAAGCCCTGCTGCAACGCCGCGAACTCGAGGAAAATGCCGCAGGCTCCGGCACCATGATGCTCGTCAAGGCCGATGATACGTTGGCGCCGGTGACCGCGCGGCTGCAATCGGTGCGCTGGGAAGATGCCAACGCCCTCATGCTGGCGCTGATGCCGGTGGAAGGCAAGGAAGACACGCGCGGCGAAGCAAGCCGTTCCGAAGGTCGCCCCGAGCGGATGGTCGAGAAGGTCGCCAAACTCCAGGTCGAAGTGGAAGAATTGCGCTCCATCCTGGAAACGGCGACCGACGGCGTCGTCGTCATCGGCACGGAGGGCGACATCCGCTCGATGAACCGCTCGGCCAGCGCGCTTTTCAATTACGACGAGCAGGAGACGCGCGGCAAACCCTTCGTCATGCTGTTTGCCCATGAGAGCCAGAAGGCGGTCATGGACTATCTGAACGGCCTCTCCGGCCATGGCGTGGCAAGTGTGTTAAACGACGGACGCGAAGTGATCGGCCGCGAGGCCGCCGGCGGTTTCGTGCCGCTGTTCATGACGATGGGCCAGCTCACCTCCTCCAATGGCTATTGCGCCGTCATCCGCGACATCACCCAGTGGAAGCGCACCGAGGACGAACTGCGCAACGCCAAGGGTGCGGCCGAAACCGCCAACGCTCACAAGACCGATTTCCTCGCCCGTGTCAGCCATGAGATCCGCACACCGCTCAACGCCATCATCGGCTTTTCCGACATGATGGCGGGCGAGCGCTTCGGCCCGATCGGCCATCCGCGTTATATCGAATATGCCAACGACATCGGCCGCTCCGGACGGCACGTGCTCGACATCGTCAACGACCTGCTCGACATTTCGAAGATCGAAGCGGGCGAGATGGATCTCGATTTTGATGCCGTCGGTCTCAACGAAGCGGTCTCCGAGGCAGTGGCACTGATACAGCCGCAGGCGAATGGCCAGCGCGTCATCATCCGCACGGCGCTGTCGCAGGCGGTCCCCGAGGTGGTGGCCGATCTCCGCTCGATCAAGCAGATCGCCCTGAACATCCTGTCGAACGCCATCCGCTTCACCCCATCAGGCGGGCAGATCGTCGTTTCCACTTCCTATGAGGCCAATGGCAGCGTCGTCCTCAGGGTCCGCGATACCGGCATCGGCATGACGCGCAGCGAACTCGACCAGGCGATGAAGCCGTTCCGGCAGGTCTCGTCGACCCAATCGCGCCATCGCGGCGACGGCACCGGGCTCGGCCTGCCGCTGACCAAGGCGATGGTGGATGCCAACCGGGCAACGTTCTCGATCAGTTCGACGCCGAACGAGGGCACGCTCGTCGAGATCACCTTCCCGTCGCAGCGGGTGCTGGCCGGCTGATCGGAGCGCAAAGAAAAGGCAGCCAGAGGCCGCCTAGAATTTAGTGCTGTTCAACAAGAGCTCAGTCGATCAACGTCATGTTTCGAAGGCCCGAAGGCCCCAGGCCGCCTCGTTCATGTGCGGCCCCCAAGTTAGCTTCACATTTGACAAACCTTTCTTAACGAAAGGTTTTCATGACAGGAGATTGATAGAGGGTGAAAGCTTGTAGTTTCCGATCGCAGTCAATCCTTCAGTTCGCTTAGCCCAGCGAAGAGCCGCAGCGCCTCGGGATTGGCAAGCGCTTCCTGGTTCTTCACCGGCCGGCCGTGAACGACCTCCCGCACTGCAAGCTCGACGATCTTGCCGGATTTGGTGCGGGGAATGTCGGCAACTGCGATGATCTTCGCCGGCACGTGCCGCGGCGAGGCGCCGGTACGGACACGCGTCTTGATCGCCTTGACAAGATCCTCCGTCAGCGTCACACCCGGGGCAAGGCGAACGAAGAGGATGACACGCACGTCGTCGTCCCACTCCTGGCCGATGCACAGCGCCTCGGCCACCTCCTCCATCTGCTCTACCTGATTGTAGATCTCGGCCGTGCCGATGCGCACGCCGCCGGGGTTGAGCGTCGCATCCGAACGGCCATGGATGATCAGGCCGCCATGCTTCGTCCATTCGGCGAAATCGCCGTGGCACCAGACATTGTCGAACCGGTCGAAATAGGCGGCGCGATATTTGGCGCCATCGGGATCGTTCCAGAACATCACCGGCATCGACGGGAAGGCCTTGGTGCAGACGAGTTCGCCCTTCTCCCCGCGCACCGGCTTGCCATCATCGTTCCAGACGTCGACGGCAAGGCCGAGGCCGGCCCCCTGGATCTCGCCGCGCCAGACCGGCTGCAGCGGATTGCCGAGCACGAAGCAGGAGACGATATCGGTGCCGCCCGATATCGAGGCGAGCTGGACGTCCTCCTTGATGCCGTCGTAGACGAAGGTGAACCCTTCCGGCGATAGCGGCGAACCGGTGGAGGTCATCAGCCGGAGGCTGGAGAGATCGTGGCTCGCGCGCGGCGTCAGCCCGCTCTTGCGCACCGCGTCGATATATTTCGCCGAGGTGCCGAAGATGGCGAATTTTTCAGCCTCGGCGTAGTCGAACAGCACATTGCCATCGGGGGCGAAGGGCGAGCCGTCGAACAGGCAGAGCGTCGCACCGCTGGCAAGGCCGCTGACCAGCCAATTCCACATCATCCAGCCGCAGGTGGTGAAGTAAAACAGCTTCTCGCCGGCCTCCAGGCCGCAATGCAGCCGCTGCTCCTTGAGGTGCTGCAGCAGCGTGCCGCCGGCCGAATGCACGATGCATTTCGGCACGCCAGTGGTGCCCGATGAAAACAGGATGTAAAGCGGGTGCGAAAAACCGAGCCGTGTGAACTCGACCTCCCTTGCCTCGTAAGGCGCGACAAAGGCGTCGAGCGTTAAAGCCCCCGGGGTCTTGAGCGCGACCGCCTCGGCATCGCCGGCGTAATGGACGATGATCGTCGGGACATCCAAGCTTTTTGCGACCGTCGCGACCTTGGCGCCGACATCCTGCAGCTTGCCGGAATACCAATAGGCGTCGCAGGCGATGAAGAGCCTTGGCTCAATCTGGCCGAAGCGGTCGAGCACACCCTGCTCGCCGAAATCAGGCGAACACGACGACCAGATGGCGCCGATCGAGGCGGCGGCGAGCATGGCGGCGACGGTCTCCGGCATGTTCGGCATCATCGCGGCGACGCGGTCACCCTTGCCGATGCCGAGCGCTGCGAAAGCCTGCTGCAGCTTCGAGACCAGCGCGCGGAGCCGATCCCACGACCAGCGGTCCTCGGCCTTGTCCTCGCCGCGGAAGATGATCGCATCACCCTCACCGCGGCCAGACAGCAGGTTTTCGGCAAAGTTCAGCGTCGCATCAGGAAAGAAGCGCGCGTCCAACATGCGGTCACCATTGGCAAGCACCTTTGCGCCACGCTCTCCCTGCACGCCGCAAAAATCCCAGACGGTCGACCAGAAGCTCTCCCGCTCGGCCACCGACCATGCATGCAGATCCTCAAAGCCCGAAAGAGAAAGCCCGAAATCGGCATTGCAGCGCTCCATGAAGGCATGGATCGGGCTTTTTGCAATGGCATCCTGCGAGGGCACCCAAAGTGGTTTGTTATCCTGCATTCAATCCTCCTCCCCAATGCCGTCCTTATATCATGCTGCATTGCATTATAAAGCGTGGAACCGACGCGATCCGACGCCTGGAGTATGATGCCGAAAAGTGTGAGCGGTTTTCGGACGACATCATGCTCCAACTATTTATTTGAAAGTGCTACAGCGTCCTTTACGCGTCTGAAAAGACGCGCGGCGCTGTAGGGATTTGCATATGCCCGATATTTCCTATATCCGGCGAAATCAGCGCATAACGGGATGACCGGCTGAATTTGCCGGCGGAGATCATGAGCACGTCAAGACATCGCAGGTGGCGCAGGAAGATCGGACCCGTTTCGCGCTGGCTTCCGGCCTTCGCCCGCCTGTCGACGGTATTCCTGCTGATCGCGCTGGCCCTTTTCGTGGCGCTCAGGGTTGCCGCGCCCTATCTCATTTCGACCGGATTCGTGCGCTCCGGCATAGAGGACGCGCTGTCGAAATGGACGGGCTACCATGCCGAGATCAAGGGTAGCCCGGTTCTCGAATTCTGGCCGACACCGCGCATCACGCTGAACCAGATCACCATCCGCCAGCCGCGCGAAAATGGCGATAAGCTGCTCGGCAGCATTGAAAGCCTGTCGGCCGATTTCAGCCTCATCGATGCTTTGCGAGGCCGGACGAGCTTCCACGAGTTCCATTTGGTACGCCCCAACCTGGCGCTGACGCGCGACGAGAAAGGCCTGATCGACTGGAGTTATGCCGGACTGCTTGCACGCGCGATCAGTGGCGTACGCTACGAAAACGGCGCTGAGGTGCTCAATCCTGATCTCGATGCCGAGATCGGCGCAGTGACCGTCGAGGACGGCACGCTTGTGGTCACCGACATCAAGACCGCCAAGGCCTATCATTTCGGCAGCGTCACCGCAGATATTGCCTGGCCGAGACTTTCCGGCGCGATCTCGGCGGTCGTCATCGCCCGCATCAACGGCGAGGATCTGAAGGTCGATTTCGCCTCGCGCCAGCCGCTGCTCGCCTTTGCCGGCAGGAATGCCGAGGCACGGACATCGCTTACATCGAACCTTTTGACCGCGCACTTTCAGGGCATTGCCAGCATCGCCAGCCTTTCGGCCCTTTCCGGCAATATCACCGCCAGCATTCCCGATGTGCCGGCGCTGCTGACATGGTCGGGCAAGTCGATCCCCGGTATCGCAACGCTGAAGAGCGCTTCGGTGGAATCCGACATCATGTCGTCGGGCAATGGGCTGCGCTTTAACAATCTCAGTCTCTCGCTGAACGAAGCGAGCGCCACCGGGGTGATGGACCTTTTCACTCAACCCGGCAAACGACCGAAAATCGGCGGCACGCTCGCCTTCGACCAGATGAACCTCAAGCCCTTCCTCGACGCCTTCGCGCTGAGGCTCGCCGCCGGCGAGGCAGGGGAAATCTCCGCCGGCATAGGTGGGCCGCTGCAGGCGCTCGATGTCGACGTCAGGCTTTCGGCGCGGCGCGCCCAGATGGGTCTCTTCGAGCTTTCCGACGTTGGCGCCAGCATGATCGTTGCCGGCGGCGAGGCCAAATTCGATATTGGCGACAGCCAGTTCGAGGGCGGCGAGATGACCGCGCATCTGGAAGCGACGCAGCGCGATTTCGACGGGGGCGGCAAGCTGCAGCTGTCGATTCGCAATGCCGACTTCGCAGCCCTTGCCGAGCGCCTCGCACTGAAGGGTCCGTTGCCGCTTGCAACAGGATCGCTCGATCTCGACCTGCAGTCGCCAAAGGCGATCTGGACGACCGGCCTTGCCGACGTCACCGGCAAGCTGCACTTCTGGACGGGGGAAGGTACCATTCCCGGCATCGATGCCGCAGCACTCCGGACGCAGGCGGCCGAAAAGCCGTTCTTTCCGCTGAGCGCGGCAGCAGGCGGCGCCTTCGCCTTCAACCAGTTGAACCTTCAGGCCGACTTCGCCAACGGCACCGCCGAGATGCACGACGCCCATATCTCCGGCGCCACGCAGACGCTGACGCTTTCCGGCGTCATCACCTATCATTCGAACGGGCTGGCGCTTTCCGGATCGCTGGAGGCAACCGATCCGGCGAAGGCCGCGGAGCTGCCGCTTCTGCCGTTCTTCATCGGCGGTTCATGGCCGAACCCGGTGATCTCGCCGGTGCCGCTGTTCGGCAATACACCTCACGCGCAATAGAGCATTTCCGTTTTTCTTCGAATCACGGAAGTGCTCTATCCCTTTGTTTTTACGCAAAACCGCCGCGCACTTTTGATCAGGCGCCGGCAGCAGCGGCGCGTTCGTCCCTCTGGCGCTGCGTTTCGCGGCGCTTGGTGATGATCGAGGCGCAGATGACGCCGACTGCGACGATGCCGATCAGGATCGTGCACACCGCGTTGATCTCAGGCGTCACGCCGAGGCGGACCTGACTATAAATCCTCATCGGCAGCGTGGTGGCGCCAGGCCCCGACGTGAAGCTCGCAATCACCAGATCGTCGAGCGACAGGGTGAAGGCCAGGATCCAGCCGGAGGCCACGGCGGGCGCGATGATCGGCAGGGTGATCTCGAAAAAGGTGCGCACCGGCGGCGCGCCGAGATCCTGGGCCGCCTCCTCGATCGAATGATCGAAGCTCAACAGGCGTGACTGCACGACGACGGCGACGAAACACATGGTCAGCGTCGTATGCGCGAGCGTGATCGTCCAGAAGCCGCGGTCGAGGCCGATCGCCACGAAGAGCAACAGCAACGACAGGCCGGTGATGACCTCGGGCATGACGAGGGGCGCATAGACCATGCCCGAAAACAGCATGCGACCGCGAAAGCGGGTGTAGCGCACCAATGTCAGCGCCGCCATCGTGCCGAGGATGGTTGCTAACGTTGCCGACAACAGCCCGACGCGCAGCGTTACCCAGGCAGCGTCGAGCAGGGCTTGATTGCTCATCAACGAGACATACCATTTCGTCGAGAAACCGCCCCAAACGGTCACGAGCTTGGATTCGTTGAAGGAGAAAATCACCAGAAGCACGATCGGCAGATAGAGGAAGGCGAAGCCGAGGGTGACGGAGAGGATGTTGAAGCGGGTCCATTTCAGCATGTCTTATTTCCCCCGCTCTTCGGCTTTGGCCTGGACATTCTGGAAAAAGACGATCGGGATGACCAGGATCAGCAACAGGATAGTCGCCACCGCAGAGGATACCGGCCAGTCGCGGTTGGAATTGAACTCGTTCCACAGCGTCTTGCCGATCATCAGCGTCTGCGACCCGCCGAGCAGGTCGGGGATGACGAATTCGCCGACGGCCGGGATGAAGACCAGCATGCAGCCGGCCACCACGCCGGGGATCGACAGCGGGAAGGTGACGCGCCAGAAGGCGGTGATCGGCGGGCAGCCGAGATCCTGCGCGGCCTCGATCAGCGTGCCGTCCATCTTCTCGAGCGCCGAATAAAGCGGCAGCACCATGAAGGGCAGGTAGGAATAGACGATGCCGATATAGACGGCGGTATTGGTGTTGAGGATGATCAGCGGCGTGTCGATGAGGTGCAGCGACAGCAGCAGCTGGTTGAACAGGCCCTCCGGCTTCAGGATGGCGATCCAGGCGTAGACGCGGATCAAAAAGCTCGTCCAGAAGGGCAGGATCACCAGCATCACCAGCGTCGGGCGCAGGCCACGCGGCGCCTGCGCCATGCCGTAGGCGATCGGATAGGCGATCAGCAGCGTCAGGAAGGTGGAGATCGCGGCGATCACCACGCTCGACACATAGGCGTTGAAATAGAGCGGGTCGTCGGTGAGGTAGGTGTAATTGTCGAAGGAGAGCTCACCGAGCTTGCTTAAGAGGCCAGCCCAGCCGTCGGCAAAGGAGAAGACGGGCTCATAGGGCGGCATGGCGATCGCCGTCGCCGACATCGAAATGCGGAAGACGATGAAGAAGGGCGCCAGAAAGAAGAGCAGCAGCCAAGCATAAGGGATGACGATGACGAGGCGATTGTAGAGGCCGGACGTAAACTTGCCCATGATGTCAATCCTTCAGCAGCACGCCGGCATTTTCGTCGAAGGAGACCCAGACGTCCTGATCGTAGGTGAAGGGGTCGTCGACCAAGCGCTGCGCGTTGAGGGAGGAAGCCTTGACGACCTTGCCGCTCTGCAATTTCACATGGAAGACGGTCATGTCGCCGAGATAGGCGATATCCCAGAGTTCGCCCCTGGCAGCGTTGACCGAAGCGTTGGCGGGTGGCGTGCGCCCGACCCGCATCTTTTCCGGCCGGATGGCAAAGCCGACGGCGCTGCCTGCAGAAGGTGTCTCGGAAGCGGCGACGCGCACGCTGAAGCCGCTATCGACTGATATCTCGACGGTGCCGTTGCCCGATGAGGCAACCTTGCCGTCGAAGATGTTCACATCGCCGATGAAATCCGCGACGAAACGGCAATTCGGCGCTTCGTAGATCTCCGCCGGCGTCGCCACCTGCACGACCTTGCCGTGGCTCATGACGGCAATACGGTCGGCCATGGTCATCGCCTCTTCCTGATCGTGGGTAACGACGACGAAGGTGAGGCCAAGGTTCTGCTGCAGGTCCATCAACTCGAACTGAGTTTCCTCGCGCAGCTTCTTGTCGAGTGCGCCGAGCGGTTCGTCGAGCAACAGCACCTTCGGGCGCTTGGCGAGAGATCGGGCCAGCGCCACGCGCTGGCGCTGGCCGCCGGAAAGCTGGTTCGGCTTGCGGGATGCAAATTGCTCCAGTTTGACGAGTTTCAACATCTGCAAGACGCGGTCAGTCATCTCGTCCTTCGCCATGCCGTCCTGTCTCAGGCCGAAGGCAATGTTCTTCTCGACCGTCATGTGCGGGAAAAGCGCATAGGACTGGAACATCATGTTGACGGGGCGCCGATAGGGCGGCGTGCCGGCCATGTCGGTGCCGTCGAGCACGACTTCGCCCGAGGTCGGCTGCTCGAAGCCGGCGAGCATACGCAGAAGCGTCGACTTGCCGCAGCCGGAAGCGCCGAGCAGCGCGAAGAACTCACGGTGATAAATATCGAGCGACAGGTTATCGACGGCAGTGAAATTGCCGAAACGCTTGGTGACGTTCTTGATTGATATGAAGGGCTTGGCGGTCGGATCGGTCCAAGGTGCGAAAGAGCGGCGAATATTGCCTAGAGACTTCATATTGTTCCCCGAAAATGCATTCTTTGCTTTTGTTATTGGCTTTTATTCCCGGTTTCACCCGGCCGGGATCGTCAAAAAAGGCCCGGACGTTTCCGTCCGGGCCATTATCAGCTCATTGGCCGGTGACCACGGTGGTCCATAGCCGCGTCACGATCCGCTGGGTCTTCGGATCGAGCGGCGGAACGGTGAAGAGTTTCGCCATCACCTCGGGCGTCGGGTAGATCGCCGTATCGTCGAGGACCTCCTTGTCGAGGAACTGCTGCGACGCCTTGTTGCCGTTGGCGTAGAAGACGAAGTTCGAGGCCTTGGCGATCACTTCCGGCTTCATCATGTAGTTGATGAATTCATGGGCTTCGGCGACGTGCGGCGCATCCTTCGGAATGCCAAAGACGTCGAAGAAGATCTGGGCGCCCTGCGACGGCACCGAATAGTCGACCTTTACACCGGCATTGGCTTCCGCGGCACGGTCGCGGGCCTGGAACATGTCACCGGAATAACCGAGCGCGATGCAGATATCGCCGTTCGCCAGCGCGCTGATATATTCGGAAGAGTGGAACTTGCGGACGAAGGGACGAACAGCCGTGAGGACTTCCTGCGCCTTCTTGAGATCGGCGGGATCGGTGCTGTTCGGATTGAGCCCGAGATAAGCGAGCACCGAGGGCACGACATCAGTCGGGGAATCCAGCATATAGATGCCGCAATCCTTGAGCTTTGCTGCTTTCGCCGGATCGAACAACGCGTCCCAATTCGGCTTTTCGTCAGTGCCGAGGGCGGCCTTGACCTTGTCGACATTGTAGCCGATGCCCGTCGTGCCCCACATGTAGTCGACGCTGTATTCATTGCCGGGGTCGAAGGACGCTACGCCCTTCATGATGACGTCCCACATGTTGACCAGGTTCGGCAATTTCGACTTGTCGAGCTTCTGGTAGACGCCAGCGGCGATCTGGCGCTGCATGAAGGACACCGTGGGGACGACAACGTCATAGCCCGAACCGCCGGCCAAGAGCTTTGTTTCCAGCGTCTCGTTGGAATCGAAGGTGTCGTAGACGACCTTGATCCCGGTTTCCTTGGTGAAATCCTCGAGGATGGAACTGTCGATATAATCCGACCAGTTGTAGACGTTGACCACACGCTCCTGCGCAAAGGCCGGCACGGCAGCAAGGAGCGCGGTAACGGCGGCGGCCGTCACGCTTAGGATGGTTGACCTCATGACTTCTCCTGTTTGTTCAAAGATTCCACACCCTCGGAGATCTTTTCCCTCTGGTTTTCCACGCAGACTAAGAAGGAATTTCTAAGCCCACAAGCGCAAAATCCTGCGCCCTCAATGATTCACAATCACTGGAAGTCGAAGGCGCTGAGTCCGGCCACCATCTCGTCGAGCCCGAGCGGTCTCGTCACCGGCGGCTCGGCCCGGGAAAGGCAGCCGCGCCGCTCGCAAAGTCGACAGGCCGGACCGATCGTGACAGGATCGAGCGCCGTCGCCTGCCCGTAGACCACCCCCTCGCCAAGGGCAGCGTCGCAGCCGATCAGGATCGCGGTGCGCCTGATCCTTTCGCCGAATTCGACGCTCGGCCCTTCGAGGGTACGGGAAACCGCCAGGAAGGATGCGCCGTCAGGCATGACGACCGTTTCGGCGAGGATCTGGCCCGGCTGCAGGAAGGCGGCATGGAGATTGAGCTTCGGACAGCCGCCGCCGAAACGGGCGTGCGGAAAGCCCTGGGCGCCTGCCCTGCGCAACCGGTGGCCCGCAGCATCGATCTCGATCAGGAAGAAGGGGATGGCGGCTGCCCCCGGGCGCTGCAGCATGGCAAGGCGCGCAGCCGCCTGGCCGAAAGAGACGCCGAAGCGCGCACGCAGAATATCGATATCGTAGCGCGTTGCTTTGGCCGCCGAGAGAAAGGCTTCATAGGGCATTGCGAGCGCTAAGGCCGCGATGCGGGCAAGCTCGAAGCGGGCGATGCGGCGCGCCTCGGCGGAGGAGAGCGAGAGATCGTCGAGCTCGGCATCGATTGCCGGCAACAGTGCCAGAGTTGCGGCCTCGACCGCAATCTCGTGCGCACGGTCGGCCTGCGACAGGCGCTCCGAGATGAAAAGCCGCATCGAATGGCGATCGAAACGGCGGCGCAGATCCGGCATCACATGAACGGGCAAGACGCGCACCGCGATGCCGCGCTCCGAGCGCAGCCAATCCTTCAGTCCGGCAGCAAGATCGAGGCCGCCAGGGAGCGTTGCGGCAAAAGCTTCCGCCGCCGTCTCGATCTGTCCGAAATAGCCGGACCTGCGCTCCAGCGTCTCGCGCACCTCGTCCAGCGGCAAGCGGCCGGCGGCGATCGGCGCATGCCCTTCGGCGGCCATCAGCGCCGTCAGATCGGACAGCCTTGCCGCCTGCTCGCGATAGGCGCGGTAGAGTTTGATCATGCCGCTCGCGGCATTGGGTGCTGCCTCGGCCACCTCCACCAGTTCCTGATCTCCCGGCAACTCGCCCGACAGCAGCGGATCGGCAAAGATCTCCTTGAGCTGGTCGAGACTGCCGCCGGTCTGCCCCCGCAACTCCTCCAGATCGACCCTGTAGACGCTTGCAAGCTTGAGAAGGAGCTGCACCGTCAACGGCCGCTGGTTGCGCTCGATCAGGTTCAGGTAGGACGGCGATATTTCAAGCGCCTCGGCCATGGCGGTCTGCGTCAGCGCCAGCGCATTGCGGATGCGCCTGACTTTCGGGCCTGCGAATATCTTTCGTTCCGCCATGTCACACCCTTTGACAGGCAGGGAGCGCTGTATTTACAAAATTTTACAAATTCACAGCGCCGCTCTGTCAATCTTCGTCATCTTAACCTCTTTCCGAGCAGGAAATCAAAGGTTTTCCTGGTCATATCGGCGCAGATTGTCAATCTTGTCATGCAGCACCTTTGTCAGGCTTTTTAGTGAGGAGAGCAGCATGACGGATTTCTACAAGCTTGTTCCAAATGCATCAGCAGGCCGCTTCGATGGCATCGAGAGACCGTATTCGTCCGCGGACGTGCAGCGGCTCAGAGGCTCGGTGGCGCTCAGCCATACACTGGCCGAAATGGGGGCGGACCGGTTGTGGCGGCTCATTCACCAGGAGGATTTCGTCAATGCGCTCGGCGCGCTTTCCGGCAACCAGGCCATGCAGATGGTGCGCGCCGGACTGAAGGCGATCTATCTTTCCGGCTGGCAGGTGGCGGCCGACGCCAATACGGCGTCGGCGATGTATCCCGACCAGTCGCTCTATCCGGCCAATGCCGGTCCGGAACTGGCCAAACGCATCAACCGCACGCTGCAGCGCGCAGATCAGATCGAGACCGCGGAAGCCCAGGGACTTTCCGTCGAGACCTGGTTCGCACCGATCGTTGCCGATGCGGAAGCAGGCTTCGGCGGACCGCTCAACGCCTTCGAGATCATGAAGGCCTATATTGAGGCGGGCGCTGCGGGCGTCCACTTCGAGGACCAACTCGCTTCGGAGAAGAAATGCGGCCATCTTGGCGGCAAAGTGCTGATCCCGACGGCCGCCCATATCCGCAATCTCGATGCCGCGCGGCTTGCCGCCGACGTCATGGGCGTTGCGACGCTCGTCATCGCCCGCACCGACGCGGAAGCGGCAAAGCTTTTGACGTCGGACATCGACGAGCGCGACCAGCCCTTCGTCGACTATGATGCCGGCCGTACGGTCGAAGGTTTCTATCAGGTGCGAAGCGGCATCGAGCCCTGCATCGCGCGCGCCGTCGCCTATGCGCCGCACTGCGATCTCATCTGGTGCGAGACCTCGAAGCCGGACCTCGATCAGGCGCGGCGCTTTGCAGAAGGCGTACACAAGGTCCATCCCGGCAAGCTGCTCGCCTACAATTGCTCGCCTTCCTTCAACTGGAAGAAGAACCTCGACGAAGCGACGATTGCGCGGTTCCAGCGCGAACTCGGCGCAATGGGCTACAAGTTCCAGTTCATCACGCTCGCCGGCTTCCATCAGCTGAACTACGGCATGTACGAACTGGCGCGTGGCTACCGGCAGCGGCAGATGTCGGCCTATTCCGAGCTGCAGCAGGCGGAATTCGCCGCCGAGGTCAATGGCTATACCGCGACCAAACATCAGCGCGAGGTCGGCACAGGCTATTTCGACGCCGTGTCGCTCGCCATCACCGGCGGCCGGTCTTCGACCACGGCGATGCACGGTTCGACCGAACATGCGCAGTTCAAACCGGCTGCGGAATAACTCGAAGAGGAGGAGAAGATCATGGCATCCATTACACGCGTCAGGGAACGGGCCGAGGAACAGGCAAGCAGCATGAGCGAGGATCAGCAGACGACGATCCGCATGCTCGCCAACGACCTGCATCGGCTGAACCAATCGGTCATGAAAGCCGTCGAGGCCGGTGTCTCGGTCGAACTGGTGCGCTCGGCCCGTCATCATGGCGGCGACGGCCACTGGGGGGACCTGCTGATTCCCGTCGTCGTCACCAACCGGCATTGACGAAAAGGCGACCGTTGGCGGGCCGGTGAAGTCGGCCCGCTTCTTCAATCGCCGCGCGACCTATCGGGCGCGGCGATTTACGTCTCGATTTGATGCATGTTGTGGCGCCAAAGCCGCTGCACAGTTCTGGGCGACACGCTTCAGCCGCGACTCGGTCGTTTTCCGGCGAAGAGATCGGCATAACTTTTGATGAGCTTGGTCATGCGGTCGGCGACTGTGCGGATCTCCGGGCGGTGGCGGTCCTCGGCATTCATGACGATCCATTGCCGGTGGCGCAGTTCCGGCAACTCGCCGCCCTGCCGCTGCAATTCGGGTTGGAGATCGCCGACGAAACAGGGAAGCACGGTCTTGCCGGCGCCGGCGCGCACCAGATCCGGCAGCGAACGCGGCCGATTGACGGTGGCGACGATTGCCGTCCCGGCATGGGCGTGCGGCCAGCGCAGATAGGCCGATATCGCCTCGTCCTCGGCGACTGCAATCCAGCGCTCGTCGGTCTCGGCGGCGTTGCGCCTGATATAGACGGCGTAGGCCACCTCCCCGAGCTGACGTGCGGCGAGATTTGCCTCCTCGGGCTCGAAGGCGCGAATACCGATATCGCTCTCGCGATAGGCAAGGCTTGCCCGCGCCTCGCCGATGGTCAGCGAAATGGCGAAGGCATCGCCCGGCATGCGGATTGCGGCGAAATTCTCGGTCAGCAGCCAGGCGAGCCAGGTGCCGGCGGCGACCCTGACGGTCGTGCCGCCCTCGCCGGATTGCCGCCACGCCGCCACCTTGCGGGCGGCGGCCTCCATCTCCTGCAGGTGATCGAGCAGCGCCTGGCCATCCTGGGTCAGACGGTATCCGGTCTGGCTGCGCGAAAACAAGGCGCGACCGATCTCCTGCTCGAGATCGAGCATGCGCCGGCCGACGGTCGCCGGGCTGAGCCCGCTTGCGGTGCTTGCCCCCGTCAAACCGCCGAGCCGGGCGACCTGCAGGAAAAGCTGATAGGAATCCCAACTCGCATTTTTCATAGATGAAAAACATAGCGGGATTTTCCCCGTTTATAAAGAGAAATTCGATGCCTAAATCAGGTGATGTCTTACATAGGAAAGGACATTGTCATGATCGACATGCTCACCATCGCAGTCACCATCGGCTATCGGCACTATCCCCAACGAAGCGGTGGCAAGGCGGAAGAGGACCGATTTTATGCCGAATTCGGAAACAATAGCCTTATTGGCTTTGCCGCACGGCTGACGTCGCTCGACCTCAACCTCGGAAGGCGCTGCAGGGCCACTGCGCAATCCCGCAGCCGCTGCGGCCGCGCAGTTCAGGCGACTCTTCTTGCTCCGAGATGAGCCGGTGCCGATTCTGCGACGATGCGGAACCGCTCGATCAGCGCCATCAGCGTATCGGCTTCGCCGGCAAGCAGGCGGCTTGCCTGGGTCGTCTCGGCAACCATCGATGCGTTCTTCTGGGTCATCTGGTCCATGGCGTTCACGGAACCGTTGACCTCCTGGAGCGCGGCCGACTGATCACGGCTGGCGGTGGCGATGGTCTCGACATGGACGCTGATCGCGATGATCTCCTGGCTGATCGAGGCAAGGACGCTGCCGGTCTTCTGGACCAGTTCGGAACCTGCCGTCACCTCCCGGCTCGATGTCTCGATCAGCGACTTGATCTCGCGCGCCGCATCGGCCGAACGCTGGGCGAGTTCGCGGACCTCCTGGGCGACGACGGCAAAACCCTTGCCCGCCTCGCCGGCCCGCGCCGCCTCGATGCCGGCATTCAGCGCCAGAAGATTGGTCTGGAAGGCGATGTCGTCGATCACCTCGATGATCTGCTCGATGCGCTGCGAGGCCTGCTCGATGCGATCCATGGCGGCGACGGCATCGCCGACGACGGCGCCGGAACTGTCGGCCGTCTTCTTGGTCGCAGCCACGACATTGTTGGCTTCACGGGCACGCTCGGCGGAGGAACGAACCGTCACGGTGATCTCTTCCACCGCGGCCGCGGTCTCCTCGAGGTTGGCCGCCTGCGCCTCGGTGCGTTTCGAAAGTTCGCCGGCAGAGGCGGAGACGGCGCCGCTGCTGCGCTGGATCGTCGAGGCGCTGTCGCGGATACCGGACAGCGTATCCTGGAGGCGCAAGAGGGAAGCGTTGAAATCGACGCGCAACTGTTCCAGCCGGCCGACGAAGGGCGTGCCGATCGTTTGCGAGACGTCACCCTGCGACAGGCGCCCCAGGCCGGCGGCAAGCTGGTTGACGGCAAAGTCGATCTGGCCGTCGAGCGAACGCTTGTCGGCATCGTTCCTGGCGCGTTCGGCATCGCTTAAGGCGCGCTGTTCGGCGGCCTGCGTTTCCAGATCGCGCCTGGCGCGGGCACTATCGCGGAAAAGCGCCAAGGCCCGGCCGATATCGCCAAACTCGTTCTTCTTTTCGATACAGGGAATCGCTCCTTCGAGATCGCCCGCGGAAATCGAGTGAACGCTCGCAGTCAGCGCCTGCAAAGGCTTCACCGACAGGCGGATCGCATAGAAGGCGAGAACGCCGACGATGAGCATGACGATGAAGCCAACACCGAGAACCAGCATCTGCAGCTCATTCACGCGCTGGTAATAGAGCTCCATTGGAATGCCGATGAAGAGGATGCCGACGTTGACGTTCGACGCATTCTTGATGGGGAAATAACCAGTCATGAACTTGCGGCCGAAAAGCTCCGCCGGGCCGTAGTAAGCCTGGCCCCTGGCGAGAACCGGCTGGGCCGGATGATCGGCGACCAGCTTGGTGCCGACGGCGCGGTCGCCGTTTTCCTTCTTGACGTTTGTGGAGATACGGACGTAGTCGCTGCCCTGCTTTTGAAAGATGGTCGCAACGCCGGCGATCGATTGCGCAGTGCGATCGACCAGGGAATGGTCGGGAAGGGCCGGGATGGCGTCTTCCGTGACAGTCGAAAGCTGATTGTCCTTCAATTCGACTTTCGCAGCCTGATCGGCAGCACCGTAGAGGACGGCCATGGCGCGAGTGGCATCCCGGGCGTCGGAGACAGCCCCGTCCATGACCTGACGGCTCAGATTGTAGTAGGTCACGCCGACGATGGCGGCCGTGCTGATGGCCAGCAGAAACAGCGTGATCGCAACGATCTGGCGTACGATCGACGTAGAGAAAAGGCGTAGCATCGAGACCCCCGGGGAGATAGACCAAGGTTAAATTAGATTAAAAGCATTAAGGAAGATTCTCCGTAAATCTTGGCGGTCGGAGATATTCATCGCCTCGTTTGCGAGCGTTTCCCGATGATCCCGGCGTGTAAGCTGCCCGGCATTCGGGCTATTCTTCCATCGTTCAAATCTTCTCAATCGAAGCACCATTTTGGAGAATAAATAGAAACGGCCCCGAAAACTCCGGGGCCGTTCGATTGAAGACGGATCGATCGACGATCAGGCGGCGCGGTAGGTCGGCGCGGCGGCCGCTTCGCCGTCGATCTTGAACTGCTGGATGAGCCGGCGCAGCGAACCGGCCTCGTCGGCCAGTTCGCGGCTGGCGGCAGTCGTTTCCTCCACCATGGCGGCGTTCTGCTGCGTCATCTGGTCCATCTGGTTGACCGTCGCGTTGACGCTCTGCAGCGCGTTGGACTGGTCGTGGCTGGCGCGGGCGATCATCTCGACATGCTGGCTGATCGTGACGATCTGGGCGCTGATCTTGGCGAGCACCGTGCCAGTCTCCTGCACGAATTGCGAGCCGGAATTGACCTCATTGGTCGACTTGTTGATCAGCCCCTTGATCTCCTGCGCCGCGGCTGCGGAGCGTTGGGCCAGTTCACGGACTTCCATCGCGACCACCGCGAAGCCCTTGCCAGCTTCACCGGCGCGCGCCGCCTCGATCCCGGCGTTGAGCGCCAGCAAGTTGGTCTGGAAGGCGATCTCGTCGATGACGCCGATGATCTGCTCGATCTGGCGCGAGGCATCCTCGATGCGACCCATTGCGTCGATCGCATTGCTGACGACGACGGCGGAATCGTCGGCGCTGCGCTTGGCCTGGCGGACGATCTGGTCGGCATCCTTGGCGCGTTCGGCCGACGAACGGACCGTCACGGTGATTTCATCGACGGCAGCCGCGGTCTCTTCGAGCGATGCAGCCTGCTGTTCGGTGCGCTTGGAGAGGTCCTCGGCCGACTGGGCCATCTGGTTGCCATTGCCCTGGATCAGTTCGACATTGTCGCGGATCTGGCTCATCGTCGCCTGCAGGCGCATCATCGAACCGTTGAAATCCTGGCGCAGCTGTTCGAGGCGGCCGATGAAGGGCGTTTCGATCGTCGTCGAGATATCGCCCTGCGACATGCGTTCGAGGCCGGCGGCGAGCGCGTTGACCGCGTATTCGATCTGACGATCCATCTCGCGCTTTTCGGCGTCGTTGCGCTGACGCTCGTGTTCGGCGGCGGCGCGCTCCTCGTCGCTCTGCTCCTCGATGCGGATTTTCGAGATGGCGTTTTCCTTGAAGATCCCGAGCGCGCGGGCCATGTCGCCGATTTCATCGTGGCGCTGTTCGCCGGAGATGCTGGTATCCAGCGCCCCTTCGGCGATGCGGCGCATGGCGGCGGTGATATGGCTGATCGGGCGCTGCAGCGTCAGCACCAGGGCAATGCCGCCCAGGATCGACAGCAGGATGCCGAGACCGGTGGTCATGACGGAGATGCTGTTTGCCTGGGTACGCTCGGTGCCGGCCGTCTGCTTCTGCAGTTCGGCAAAATCGGTCAGCTTTTTCCAGATCTGGTCGAGTTCCTGGCGGGCCGCGGCATAGGCCGTGACGCGCTCGCCGATCGTGTCGACGATCTTCGAGCCGCCGCCGGAGATGACGTCGAGCGCCGGCTGGATCGCGCCGGATATGCCTTCGGCAAAGCCCATGCCCTTGGCGCTGGTGACCAGCACCTGCATGTCCTTGCCGAGCGTGCCGGCCTGCTGCTGCAGGCGCACGAGATTTTCCTTGCTGGAATCGGCGAGAAAGTCGGAAAGAACGATCTGCAGCGAATAGACGGAATTTTCGAGGCGCCTGGTATCCTGCAGCACCGAATTGGCCTGGGCGATCCGGCCGTCGAGCGCGGCGAATTCCTGAGTCGCGTCACGCATTTTCTGCGTGGCGGTCAGCTGCGTATAGGTCGAGGTCTGGCGGAAGCGCGAAACGAGACGGCCGAGCTCCGTGGCGGTTTCGTCGGTCGGATTGGGTGTCTGCACGATCGCCTTGATGCCGTCAATGGTCGCAGCCAGTGCCTCGATGACATTCTTCTGATTGGTCGGAACCGAGATGGCGATCAGACGCTGCGATTTGATGATCTCTGGCATCTGTTCGTTGATGAAGGCGATCTTGTCCTGCGGTGTCTGCGGCTTGCTGAAGCCGCTGGCGACGGTGCCGAGAAAATCGCCGCCCTTCAGCAAACGGTCGGCCGTGCGAAGGGTGCTGGTGGCGGCGCTCTCGTCGCTCTGGACGGTGCTCTGCAATTCTTCGGCCTGATAGGACACGGTGAAGCGGGTGCTGATGACGCTCTTCTGGGCCGCGTCGATCTGCTCATGCAATGCCTGCTCCTGCTCGTGCAACGCCCAGAGCTTGTCGACGACGCCCGAAATCTCTTTGGTGCGGCGCGAGGCCTCCGCAAGGCTGTCGCGGCCGGCGGCCTCGTCACCAACCTGGTTCAGCGTCTGGTCGAGCACGCCTTGCTGGGTCTTCAGATCCGCGATCAGCTTGTCGCGCGCCTCAGGACTGGTGACGCGCAGGAAATCGTCCATCGAACCATAGAGATCCTTGAAGCCGCTCAGCGACTGCAGCACGCTGTTGGATATTTCCATGCGGCCCTGCAGAAGTCCCGAAGCGTAGAGGCCCGTCAGGCCCACCGCCGAAATGGTGACGACGAACGGCAGAACGAAGATCAAAACCTTCGTCTTGATCCTGAAGCGGGAAAGAATCTTGTCAATCAACATGGCGTTCCGGGCCTTTCATACACCACTCCTCCCGCAGGCAGCCACATGGCGCCAGCCGGGTGCACATCGAGCTATTCTTATTTACATCGGGGAACCCGGAGGCCAGGCGGCAGTCATTGCCAGTTCATGTCCAAACAACTTGGAGATGCCCAAATATTCGCGAGCAATTGTGTCAGATTAGATATTAATTTTCGGATAAGCTGTTATGGCGGGTTAAGCCAAGGCAGTGAAATAGTTGCAATTTATGAACCGCGACGCCGCGGTGCGACAATTGGCATGTCGCAACGTTGGTTCCAGGTCTGCGGACAGGATCAGATGAAGTGCGAGAGCAGCAGCGCGAGGGCGGCGGCGGTGGCGCCGGCGGCGAGCATCAGATAACGCAGGGCGACCATCCGGGCGTTCGGCTTTGCCTCTGCGATTGCGATGGCGCGGGCGCGTCGTGTGTTTCTGTTCATGGTCGAAACCTCACTTCTCTCTTGCACAACAACAATCCAACAAAACGGCTTGCCGGTAAAGCTTAATTTAGGAACAGCTTCGCAAACCGCCAATTGAGACAGGATGGCGCACCTCTATTAAGAAGTCTTGAATCGGCTTTTCCAGGTGCAATCACCTCTAGGCGCATTCACCAGCGACAAAACCGGAAGCCCAGGCCCATTGGAAATTATAGCCGCCGAGCCAGCCGGTGACGTCGACGCACTCGCCGATGAAATAAAGGCCGGGCACGGCTTTTGCCTCCATGCTGCGTGAATCGAGCATTGCCGTGTCGATACCGCCGAGCGTCACCTCGGCGGTGCGATAACCTTCCGAGCCGGACGGTTTGACGGCCCAGTTCTGGGCGCCGGCGGCAAGGCGCAGCAGCGCCTTGTCAGGCAGGTCGGCCATGTTGCCGGAGATCTTTTCGCGTTCGACGAGAAATTGTGCCAGCCGCTTCGGCAGGAGGTCGCCAAGGGCTGTCTGCGGCGACTGGCGGCCATTGAGCTGCTTTGCCGCCTTCAGATGCGCCGCAATGTCGATATCCGGTTCGATTGCAACCACGATCTCGTCGCCTTCGCGCCAGTGCGAGGAGATCTGCAGGATAGCGGGTCCGCTCAGCCCGCGATGGGTGAACAGCAGCGCTTCACGGAAGGCGGTCCTGCCGTGACGGATTTCGGCCGGGGCGGCAATGCCGGCCAGCGGCGCGATGCTCTCCAGCAGGCCGGGATCGAGCGTCAGCGGCACGAGGCCGGGGCGGGTTTCGAGCACGGTCAGGCCGAACTGCTCGGCGAGGCGATAGGCCAAGCCGGTGGCGCCCATCTTCGGGATCGACTTGCCGCCGGTGGCGACGATCAGCGATGATGCTTCACAATGGCCTTCGCTCGTCGATACCCGGAAGCCGGCTTCGGTCTTTTCAACGCCTGATATCTCGGTGCCAAGATGCAGTACTGCGCCGGCCATGCGCATCTCAGCCAGCAGCATGCGGATGATGTCTTTGGCGCTATCGTCGCAGAAAAGCTGGCCCAACGTCTTCTCGTGCCAGGCAATGCCATGGCGGTCGACCATGGCGATAAAATCGGCGGGCGTGAAACGGGCGAGCGCCGACTTGCAGAAATGCGGGTTGGCGGAGAGGAAATTCTTTGGTCCGGCATGGATATTGGTGAAATTGCAGCGGCCGCCGCCGGATATGCGGATCTTCTCGCCAGGCGCCCTGGCATGGTCGAGGATGACGACCGAACGGCCGCGTTTTCCAGCACGGATGGCGGCCATCATGCCCGCCGCTCCGGCGCCGATGACGATAACGTCGCTTTTGCGCTGCAAACCCGTTTCCCCGATCAAACCCGCGTCTTCTTTTTCCATCAGAGGGCGAAAGTCAACGTTCTCAACCCCTCGCCAATTGGCAAAGTCTGGTTATGATGGCGCCACGATCAACGCAAACCGGTGTGTCATGTCCCCAAAAAAGACGACGCTGAAGCCTGCCAGAAACGTACCCGCCTCGAAGAAAACTCCCCCGGAACCCGGATCCCTGCGCGGCGTTGCGAACTGGAAGGAAGCAGCGCGGTGGCTGAGGGACAGGGGGATCGAAGATATCGAATGCATCACGCCGGACCTTGCCGGCGTTGCGCGCGGCAAAATGATGCCGAGCTCGAAATTCACCTCCAACACCTCGCTGGCGCTGCCTTCAGCGATCTACCGGCACACAATTTCGGGCGAATATCCAGACGAGACGGAGAGCTTCCGATATGAGCCGCGCGACAGCGACCTGAAGCTGATGCCCGACCTTTCGACGCTTTCGGTCGTGCCCTGGGAAACCGACCCGACGGCGCAGGTGATCTGCGACATCGTCGATTCGGACGGCGGCGAAGTGCCCTATACGCCGCGCAACGTGCTGAAGCGGATCATGAGCCTCTATCACGAGCGCGGCTGGAAGCCGATCGTGGCGCCCGAGATCGAATTCTACCTGGTCGCCAAGAACGACGATCCCGACTATCCGCTACACCCGCCCAAAGGCCGGTCCGGCCGCTCGATCCTCGGCGGCCAGGGCTATTCGATCGCCGGCATCAATGAGTTCGACGAGTTGATCGACGACGTCTATCACTTTTCGGAGAAGCAGGGGCTGGAGATCGATACGCTGATCCATGAAGAGGGACCGGCGCAGATGGAGATCAACCTGCGCCACGGCAATCCGATCGAGCTTGCCGACCAGGTGTTCCTGTTCAAGCGGACGATCCGCGAGGCGGCGCTGAAGCACGACATCTACGCGACCTTCATGGCCAAGCCGATGCAGGGCCAGCCGGGTTCGGCGATGCATATCCACCAGTCAGTGGTCGATATCGAGACGGGCAAGAACATCTTCTCCAATCCCGACGGATCGGCCTCGAAGGAATTCTTCCATTTCATTGGCGGCATGCAGAAATTCGTGCCGAGCGCGATGGCGATGCTTGCACCCTACGTGAATTCCTACCGGCGCCTGCAGCCCGATATGTCCTGCCCGGTCAACAATGCCTGGGGCTACGACAACCGGACGACGGCGTTCCGCGTGCCGGTTTCCGATCCGCAAGCGCGGCGTGTGGAAAACCGGCTGCCGAGCTCGGACGCCAACCCCTATCTCGCACTCGCCGCCTCGCTCGCTTCCGGCCTGCTCGGAATCATGAACGAGATCGAGCCGACGGCGCCGACGGAGGATTCGGCCAATGAGGGCTCGATCGACCTGCCGCGCGGCCTGCTGGAAGCCGTGGCGCTGCTCGAGGACGAACCCGCCTTCGAAGAGATGTTCGGCAAGCAGTTCATCGGCCTTTATGCCGGCGTCAAGCGCGGCGAGTTCGAAACCTTCATGCAGGTGATCAGCCCTTGGGAGCGGGAATTCCTTCTGCTCAACGTGTGAGGGACCATCATGGCATCGCAGGAGACATGGCAGAGCCCGATCGCGCCCGGGCTGTCCTGGTATCAGGCAACGGTCGGCGAGCGGCCCACCTATGCCGCTCTCGACGGCTCGAAAACATGCGACGTCGCCATCGTCGGCGGCGGTTATACCGGCCTGCAGGCCGCCTATAATCTTGCCAAGTCAGGCGTTTCAGTGGTGCTGATCGAGGCCTGCCGCTTCGGCGACGGGGCGTCCGGGCGCAATGGCGGTCAACTCGGCACCGGCCAGCGATGGTGGCCGGAAGAACTCGAGGAGAAGATCGGCTACGAACGCTCGAAGGCGCTGTTCGACCTTGCCGAGGCGGCCAAACGCCATCTCATCGATTTCGCCCGCGAGCATCAGATCGAGATCGACTATGTGCCCGGCCAGCTCAATGTCGCACACAAGGCGAGCTACAAGCGCGACTACTATGAAAATGCCGAAATCGCCGCCTTACGCTACGGCTATCCGCTTCTCAGCTTCATGGACGAGGAGGAAACGCAGGAGAGGCTCGGCTCGAAGCGTTTCCATTGCGGCGTGCGCGATGTCGGCACCGGCCACATTCATCCACTGAAACTGCTGGTGGGGCTGGCGCGGGTTGCTGCCAATGCCGGCGCTGAAATCTTCGAGATCACCAAGGCGACGGCGATCCGCCAGGGCGGCGGCAAGGTGACGATCGAAACCGAAAGGGGAACGATCACCGCTGAGCGCGCGCTGATCGCCTGCAACGGCTATATCGGCAATCTGGAGCCGGTAACGGCAAGCCATGTCATGCCTATCCGCTCCTTCATCGGCGCCACGGCGCCGCTCGACGGGCATCCCGATGTGCTGCCCGGGGGCGAGGCCGTGGCCGATTCGCGTTTCGTCGTGCGTTATTTCCGCAAATTCGGCGACGGACGCCTGCTGTTCGGCGGGCGTGAAGCCTATACGTCGGACAATCCGCGGGACATTTCGCAGCACATCCGCCGGCAGATCGCCGAGGTCTATCCTGATCTCAAGGACATCGAGATCACCCATGCCTGGGGCGGCAGCGTCGGCATCACCCTGCCGCGCCAGCCTTTCGTGCGTGAGGTCATGCCCGGCGTCATCTCGATCGGCGGTTATTCCGGCCATGGCGTCATGCTGTCAAACTACTGTGGCAAGCTCTATGCGGAAACGGTGCTTGGAAAATCCGGCGATCTCGACCTCTTCACGTCGCTCGATATTCCCGCCTTTCCCGGCGGATCCCGCATGCGCGCACCGCTGCTTTTCCTCGCCTTGTCGTGGTTTGCGCTTCGCGACAAGTTTTAGTCCGATTGCGGATTTCCTCTTCCGGAAATTCGCTCTAAAACCGGTGCCTGACAGATTCATTGCACTGCACACTGGCTTTTTTAAATCGATTAGATTAAAAGAGCCGCCAACCAGCCTGATTGAGAGACAAGCTCATGAGCAGCCAAATCATTCCCGTTGAGCCTTTTGATTATGTCGTCTTCGGCGGCAGCGGCGACCTTGCCGAACGCAAGCTTCTGCCCGCTCTTTATCATCGCCAGATCGAAGGCCAGTTTACGGAACCGACCCGCGTGATCGGCGCCTCTCGCAGCCCGCTGACTCATGAGGAATATCGCAAATTCGCCAGGGACGCGCTGAAGGAGCACCTGAAGAAGGGGGAATATGACGAGGCTGAGGTGGAGAAGTTCTGTGCCCGCCTCTACTACGTCTCGGTCGATGCCCGCACGGATGCCGGCTGGGATCAGCTGAAGAAACTGCTGGACGAGGGCAAGGAGCGTGTGCGCTCATTCTATCTGGCGGTCGCGCCCGGCATTTTCGGCGACATTTCGCAGAAGATCCACGACCATAAGCTGATCACCAAATCGACCCGCATAGTCGTCGAGAAGCCGATCGGCCGCGACCTCGCCTCGGCGCTGCAGCTCAACGACACGATCGGCCGCGCCTTCAAGGAAGAGCAGATCTTCCGCATCGATCATTATCTCGGCAAGGAGACGGTGCAGAACCTGATGGCGCTGCGCTTCGCCAACGCGCTCTACGAGCCACTCTGGAACGCCAACTACATCGACCACGTGCAGATCACCGTAGCTGAATCGGTCGGCCTTGAGGGCCGCGCCGGCTATTACGACACGGCGGGCGCACTGCGCGATATGGTGCAGAACCACATCCTGCAGCTGCTTTGCCTGACGGCGATGGAAGTGCCCTCGTCGATGGATTCGGAAGCCGTGCGCGACGAGAAGCTCAAGGTGTTGCGCGCGCTGAAGCCGCTCAATGCCTCCAACGTCGAGCAGGCGACGGTGCGCGGCCAGTATCGCGCCGGCGCATCTGGCACCGGCCCGGTCAAGGGCTACCTCGAAGAACTGGAAGGCGGCGTCTCGAACACCGAGACCTTCGTTGCCATCAAGGCCGAGATCAACAACTGGCGCTGGGCGGGCGTTCCCTTCTACATCCGCACAGGCAAGCGCCTGACCGGGCGCATGTCCGAGATTGTCATCACCTTCAAGCCGATCCCGCACGCGATCTTCGACCAGGCGGCCGGGCGCATCGTCGCCAACCAGCTGATTATCCGCCTGCAGCCGGACGAGGGCGTCAAGCAGTCACTGATGATCAAGGATCCAGGTCCGGGCGGCATGCGCCTGCGCAACGTCTCGCTCGACATGAGCTTTGCCCAGGCCTTCAACGTCCGCAATCCCGACGCCTACGAGCGCCTGCTGATGGACGTGATCCGCTCCAATCAGACATTGTTCATGCGCCGCGACGAAGTCGAAGCCGCATGGAAATGGGTGGATCCGATCCTCAAGGGTTGGGAAACGACCGGCCAGCAGGTGCAGGGCTATACGGCCGGCACCTGGGGCCCGAGCCAGGCCATCGCGCTGATCGAGCGCGACGGCCGCACCTGGCATGACGAGATCTAGGACGAAATCGATGGCATCGACCCTGCATTCCTTCGCCAGCGCCGCAGACCTCGCCGGCAGTCTCGCCGACAAGGTCGCCGATACGCTTGCAGCTGCGATTGCCGCCCGCGGAACGGCGTCCATCGCCGTTTCCGGCGGCTCCACACCGAAGGCCTTCTTCCAGGCGCTTTCGACACGCGACATCGCCTGGGAAAAAGTGACGATCACGCTTGTCGACGAACGCTTCGTGCCGGCCGACAATCCGCGCTCGAACCATCTGCTGGTCGACGCCAATCTTCTTCAAAACAAGGCAAAGGCGGCGCGCTTCGTGCCGCTGTACCAGCCGGCACCATCCGTCGAGGAAGCTGCAAGACTTGCGACGGCAAAAAGCGCCGAGATCGGCATCCCCTTCGACATCGTCATCCTCGGCATGGGTGGCGATGGACACACCGCCTCGTTCTTTCCTGGCGGCAGCAATCTTGCCAAGGCGCTCGATGCATCCACGCCGCGCGGCATCATCACCATGGAAGCGGAAGGAGCCGGCGAGCCGCGCCTGACCTTCACCTTCTCCAGTCTTGAGGATGCCGCACTCCTGGTTCTCCATATCGAGGGCGAAGGCAAAAAAGACGTTCTCGCCAAGGCGGAAGGCAGCGGTGACGAGGCAGAAATGCCGATCCGCGCCATTCTGCGCCGGGCCACTTCCCCGGTCGAGGTCTATTGGGCTCCCTGATCCGCCGTCATCCGGATTGAGATTCAGGCCAGAGCCGCCGAAACAGATAGAGACAACGAACAAGGCAGGGATTTTCCATGTCCGCTCACGCACGCATTTCTGTAATCACCGATCGTATCGTCGAACGCTCGAAGCCGAGCCGCGAGCGCTACCTGGAACGCCTGCGCGCCGCCGCCTCGCAGGGCGTGCAGCGCTCCGTGCTTGGCTGCGCCAATCTTGCCCATGGCTTCGCGGTCTGTTCCCCCGCCGACAAGGATGCGCTCGCTGGCGACCGCATTCCCAATCTCGGCATCATTACCGCCTATAACGACATGCTCTCGGCCCACCAGCCGTTCGAGACCTATCCGGCGATCATCCGTGAGGCCGCCGCCCGGGCTGGCGGCGTAGCGCAGGTGGCCGGCGGAGTGCCGGCGATGTGCGACGGCGTCACCCAAGGACAGCCGGGCATGGAGCTCTCGCTGTTCTCGCGCGACCTGATCGCGATGTCGGCGGGCGTCGGCCTGTCGCACAACATGTTCGATGCCGCCCTCTTCCTCGGCGTCTGTGACAAGATCGTGCCCGGCCTGGTGATCGCGGCCCTGTCCTTCGGGCATCTGCCGTCGATCTTCGTTCCGGCCGGTCCGATGACGACAGGGCTGCCGAACGACGAGAAGTCGCGCGTGCGCCAGCTCTTCGCCGAGGGCAAGGTCGGACGCGCCGAACTGCTGGAGGCGGAATCGAAATCCTATCACGGCCCCGGCACCTGCACCTTCTACGGCACCGCCAATTCCAACCAGATGCTGATGGAGATCATGGGCTTCCACATGCCCGGCTCGTCCTTCATCAATCCTGGCACGCCATTGCGTGAAGCGCTGACGCGCGAAGCCGCCAAGCGGGCGCTGGCGATCACCGCGCTCGGCAACGAATTCACGCCGGCGGGCGAGATGATCGACGAGCGCTCGGTCGTCAACGGCGTCGTCGGCCTGCATGCGACCGGCGGCTCGACCAACCACACGCTGCACCTTGTCGCGATGGCACGGGCGGCCGGCATCCAGCTCACCTGGCAGGACATTGCCGAGCTTTCGGAAATCGTCCCGCTGCTTGCCCGCGTCTATCCGAACGGGCTTGCCGACGTGAACCATTTCCAGGCGGCCGGCGGCATGGGTTTCCTCATCAAGGAACTCTTGAAGCACGGACTGGTGCATGACGACGTGCGCACCGTCTTTGGCCAGGGCCTCCAAGCCTATACGGTCGACGCCCGTCTCGGCGAAAACGGCGCCGTTCTGCGCGAGCCGTCGCCGGAAAAAAGCGTCGATCCCAAAGTGCTCTCCAGCATCGAGACACCGTTCCAGGCCAATGGCGGGCTGAAGATGCTGCGCGGCAATCTCGGCAAAGCGGTTATCAAGATATCCGCCGTCAAGCCGGAGCGCCACATCATCGAGGCGCCGGCGATCATCTTCCACAGCCAGCAGGAGCTGCAGGACGCCTTCAAGGAAGGCAAGCTCAACCGCGACTTCATCGCTGTCGTGCGCTTTCAGGGCCCGAAGGCGAACGGCATGCCGGAACTGCACAAGCTGACGCCGCCGCTCGGCGTGTTGCAGGATCGCGGCTTCCGCGTGGCGCTCCTCACCGACGGGCGCATGTCGGGCGCATCCGGCAAGGTGCCGGCAGCGATCCACGTCACGCCGGAAGCGGTTGACGGCGGTCCGATCGCCCGCATCCGCGAGGGCGACATCATTCGCCTGGACGCGGTCAAGGGCACGCTCGAGCTGCTCGTCGATGCAGCTGACATGGCCGAGCGCGAGCCGGTGACTGTCGATCTCTCCGACAATGAATTCGGCATGGGCCGCGAACTCTTCGCCCCGTTCCGCCGCGCCGTTGGACCTTCGGACCAGGGTGCGAGCGTGCTCTTCCACCACTGAGCGGGTGGCTTCTGGCAAAAAAACCCGCGGGGAGCTTCAAGCCCCCGCGGGTTCTTGTTTTCAATCCAGTGATGGTGCCGCGTCCTGGCGGACGGGCGGCTTCAGGCTCGAATATCGAGAACGTAGTCGCGATGCGCCGGATGGGTGCTGTAGACGAAGATTTTGTTCAGCTCCTTCTGCGTCAGCAGGCGCAGGAAGCGGACGTCGATCGTATTGTTGGCGTTGACCTTCATCAGCAGGCAGCCGACCTTGGTGATGCGGGCATCCGGAATATCCAGATAGAACTGCTTCGGCAGGCTGAACTGGGTCAGGATCGCGAGCGTCGCGCTGCTCATCGAAATACGGACAATGTCGCAGCGGCGCGAAGCCGCGTGCATGACGCCCTTTTCCGTATATTCGATGCGCGCGGCGTTCATGGTGTCCTCCATCTTGAACCGCGCCTCGCGGTCATACATGAAGGATTCTTCCTTGCTCAGGAAATGAGATTTTGGCTGTGACGGATTGGAAGCAGCCACGTGCTTATCCCCCTCATAAATTGACGAGGAAAAGGTAGCAGCCGATCTTTAACAGAAAGTGAGAATTCGGCCCTTCCCGCACAATTCTTGCGACCATCACCCCAAAAATGGCCGCCTCACTTCCGGTAGGTATGGCCGGTTGCGTCAAACAGATGCAACTTCTGCCTGTCGGCGGCAAACCGCATCCTCTGTCCCTTCTTCACATCATAGATGCCGGGCAGCTTGACGACGATCGGCTCGCCCGGGACCAGGCCCTCGATATAAAGCAACGTCACTTCGCCGAGCGCTTCGACGATCGACACTTCACCTTCGAAAAGGTAGTCGGCGCCATCGGCAATCCGGAGATCCTCCGGACGGACGCCGAAGCTTGCCTGCTTGCCGGTTTCCGACGCGTCGGTCGCCACATCGAGGGTCACCGACATGCCGCCGGTCAGCGTCACCGTCGTCTGGCTTCCGGTTCCGGCGACCGTCGCCGGAATGATGTTCATGGCCGGCGAGCCGATGAATTTCGCGACGAAGAGGTTTGCCGGGCGCTCGTAGAGGTCCAGCGGCGCGCCGACCTGCTCGATATTGCCGGCGGAGAGCACGACGATACGGTCGGCAAGCGTCATCGCCTCGACCTGATCGTGGGTGACGTAGATCATCGTCGTATCGGCCATCTGTTCGTTCAGGCGGGCAATCTCGATGCGGGTCGCGACGCGCAGCGCGGCATCGAGGTTGGACAGTGGCTCGTCGAACAGAAAGACCTTTGGATCGCGGCAGATGGCGCGGCCGATCGCCACGCGCTGGCGCTGGCCGCCGGAAAGTGCCTTTGGCAGGCGATCGAGATAATTGGTCAACTGCAGGCTCTCGGCCGCCGCCCGGACGCGGCGGTCGATCTCCTGGCGGCTTTCGCCGGCGATCTTCATGCCGAAAGCCATGTTATCGAACACGGTCATATGCGGGTAGAGCGCATAGGATTGGAAGACCATGGCGATGCCGCGCTTGGAAGGCGGCACGTCATTGACGAGATGGCCGTCGATATACATCTCACCGCCGGTGATCGCCTCGAGACCGGCGATCATGCGCAGAAGCGTTGACTTGCCACAGCCGGATGGACCGACGAAGACGATGAATTCGCCCTGCTTGATATCGAGGTCGATACCATGGAGAACGTCCACGGAACCGTAGGATTTGCGGATATCCTTCAGCGTCAGTCCAGTCATTTCTCTCTCCCCTTAGGCGAGACGGGCGAAATACGCCCCCCAGGCCGGAATATCGATCTTGTCGCCATAGTTGTTGCTGGTAAAGCCGTGCCCCGTCAATGCCTGCCATTCTCCCGCCGGCAAGGCGACGCCGGCCTCGGCCGGGCTCATGTTGAATATGCAGAGCAGCTTCTCGTTGCCGTATTCACGGGTAAAGACCAGGCTATCTCCCTGCGGCTCTTCGAATTCGATCTCGCCCTTGGCAAAAGCGGGATGCAGCTTGCGGAAGGCGATGAAGCGGCGATAGTGCTCCAACACCGAGGCCTCGTCGCCCTGCTGGACGCTCACGGCGCGCAGGATATGCTCGACCGGCACCGGCAGCCAGGGCTTGACTGTGGAGAAGCCGCCCTGGGCGACCTGGCTGTCCCAGACCATCGGCGTGCGGCAGCCGTCGCGGCCCTTGAATTCCGGCCAGAACTGGATGCCATAGGGATCCTGCAGATCCTGATAGGCGAGATCGGCCTCGGTCAGCGCCAACTCCTCACCCTGATAGAGGCAGACCGAGCCGCGCAGCGTCATCAACAACGAGGCATAGAGCTTGGCGAAGGCATCGTGATCGGCGACCAGCCCGCCCCAGCGGCTGACGTGGCGCATAACGTCGTGATTGGAGAAGGCCCAGCAGGCCCAGCCATCGGGTGCGGCGGCTTCGAAATCCTGCATCACCTCTTCGACGCGCTCGGCCGTCAGCGGATCGGGCGCCAGGAACTCGAAGGCGTAGCACATGTGCATCTTGTCATTGCCGGAGGTGTATTCGCCGACGATTTCAAGGCCGCGCTGGCTGTCGCCGACTTCGCCGACGGCGGCGATTGCCGGGAATTCTTCGAGAACGGCACGGAAGCGCTTCAGGAAGGCTAGGTTCTCCGGCCGGTTCTTGTCGTAGATATGCTCCTGGAAATTATAGGGATTGACCGCCGGCGCCGTCGAGGCGTTGCGGCGCTCAGGCGCAAGCGCCGGATTGTCGCGCAATTGCGTATCGTGGAAATAGAAGTTGATGGTGTCGAGGCGAAAGCCGTCGACGCCGCGGTTGAGCCAGAAGCGGACGACATCAAGCAGACGGTCCTGCACCTCAGGATTATGCAGGTTCATGTCCGGCTGCGAGGTGAGGAAGTTGTGCAAGTAATATTGCATGCGCGTCGGATCCCACGCCCATGCCGAGCCGCCGAAGATCGACAGCCAGTTGTTCGGCGGCGTGCCATCCGGCTTGGCGTCGGCCCAGACATACCAGTCAGCCTTGGCGTTGGACTTGCTCGAGCGGCTTTGTACGAACCAGGGATGCTGATCCGAGCTGTGGGAGATGACGAGGTCGATCATCACTCGGATGCCGAGACGATGGGCCTCTGATATCATCGTGTCGAAATCCACCAGCGTGCCGAAGATCGAATCGACATTCTCGTAGTCGGAAACGTCATAACCGAAATCGCGCATCGGCGAGGTGAAGAAGGGCGAGATCCAGATGGCATCGACGCCAAGGCTTGCCACATGCGGCAGGCGGGCGGTGATGCCCTTCAGGTCGCCGATGCCGTCGCCGTTCGAATCCTGGTAGGAGCGCGGGTAGATCTGATAGATCACCGCGCCACGCCACCAGTCCTTGTCGGGGGTCGAAATCGATAGGGGAGCCACGTTCATGGAATATCCTGTTTGAAGTCACGTTCGGAAATGGTCAGCCCCCTTTAACCGAGCCCGCCAGCAGGCCACGCACCAGATAACGCTGCAGCCCAAAGAAGACGAGCAGCGGCACGATGATGGTGACGAAGGCCGACGCCGTCAAAATCTCCCAATTGCCGCCGCGTGAGCCAAGCAACGCGTTGAGGCTGCCGGTCAGCACGAGGTGGTCCTTGTCGGTGCCGAGAAAGACCATGGCGACGAGCAGGTCGTTCCACACCCACAGGAACTGGAAGATGGCGAAGGAGGCGAGTGCCGGAAAGGACAGAGGCAATACGATGCGGACGAAGATCTCGAAGTCGCTGGCGCCGTCGACGCGGGCGGATTCGATGATCTCCTTCGGCAGGCCGGCGATATAGGCCCGCAGGAGGTAGATGGCGAGCGGCATGCCGAAGGCGGTATGGGCCATCCAGATGCCGGGATAGGTCTTGGACGGCTGGCCGAGCAGGTTGCCGATCTCGTTGTAGAGGCGAAGCAGCGGGATCAGCGACATCTGCAGCGGCACGACGATGAGGCCGACGACGAGGGCAATCAGCAGCCCGCGGCCGGGAAACTCCATCCAGCTGAGCGCATAGGCTGCGAACGCGGCGATCAGGATCGGAATGATCGTCGCTGGGATCGTCACAGTCAGGGAGTTGATGAAGGACTGACCGATGCCCTCGCCGGTCAGAACCGTTTTATAGTTCTGCAGCGTGAATTCCGGCGGTGCGGAGACGGACGCATAGATGCGCCGCGGGCGTTCGTCGGGCGAGAAGGCGACGTTCTTCATATAGCGATAACTGCCGTCGCTGTTGATCTGCAGGCTTTCGCCATCGCCGAGATCGGCCGTCATGCCGGCGTCGAAAGCGGCCGGCTGCTGCACCCGGTTGCCGAAGGCCTTCACCGAGCGGCCGGTCTGTCCCTCCAGCACGTTGCCTGTGATGACGTAATTGGCGCCTTCCTGCCGTTGCTGGTCCGGCGTGCCCAAGCGCACGGCGACGGTCTGCGTCGAGCCGACGAAGGCCGTCCACCAGCCGGAGACGACGATCTGGTCCTTGTCGCGCAGCGCGCTGACAAAGATTCCGAGCGTCGGGATCAGCCAGACGATGACGATGAGCAGAACGGCGGCATGAACGAAGAGACGGGCGGGGCCGATCTTGAAATAGCTTCCAACAGCGGTCATCTCAGTGGCCCTTCAGTTCGCGATTGGCGCGCCGCACATTCCAGACCATGATCGGCGTGACGGCGAGCATGATGATGATGGCAATGACGGCGCTTCGGCCGGAATCGCCGCCGCCGCGAAACAGCCAGTTGAACATCAAATTCGCCAGCACCATCGTCTGCCACTGGCCGTTGGTCATGGTCAGCACGATATCGAAGACCTTGAGGACGAGGATGGTGATCGTCGTCCAGACGACCGCGATGGAGCCCCAGATCTGCGGCACCATGATGCGCCAGAAGATCTGCCAGCCATTGGCGCCGTCGATGACGGCGGCCTCTATCGTCTCCTCGGGAATGCCGCGAAGGGCAGCCGACAGGATGACCATGGCGAAACCGGTCTGGATCCAGATCAGGATGATCATCAGGAAGAAGTTGTTCCAGAAGGGAACCGAGATCCAGACCTCAGGTGTGCCGCCGAACGTCTGGACGATGGCGTTCAGCAGGCCGATCTGGACGTCGTTGCCGCCGCGATATTCGTAGATGAATTTCCAGATGACCGAGGCGCCGACGAAGGAGATCGCCATCGGCATGAAGACGATGCTCTTGGCGATATTGCCCCACCAGATGCGATCGGTCATTACGGCGATGACGAGGCCGAAAAAGGTGCAGGCGGCCGGCACCACGGCAAGCCAGAGGATGTTGTTGAAGATCGACTGGCGGAATTCGCGGTCGCCGAGCGCCCATTTGTAATTGGCAAGGCCGACGAACTGCAGACCGGCACGGTCGTAGAAGGAGAGGATGAAGGTCGCAACGACGGGATAGACGAGATAGACGATCAGCAGGAAGAGCGCCGGACCAATGAACAGCCACGGCCGGACGAGTGCACGGCGGTTGAGATTGCGGGATGCGGCGCGGATGTCGCCGTCCTTCACCGGCAGAGCGAGGTCCAGGATCTTGTTCGAAAAATAGAAATAGGCCGAGCACGCGACAACGGCGACGACCACGACGCCCAAAGCGGACACTATCTGCGACAGCATTTCGTCCCTCCCCTGCTTCCCCTGATCTTAATCCGACCGGTTGTTATTCTGACGGGTCAACGCCGGTCATCGTCAATCTATTTGTATTGCCCAATCACAATGTATCCTGCGATGGCCGGGCTCTTTGCGAGCCCGGCCAGTCATGCAAGCCATGCCGCCGGCAAGCCGGCGGCATAATTTTGAGGATTACTTGATGCCGTCCCAGGCGCTCTGGATTTCGCCTGCAGATTCTTCGGCCGACTTGCCGCCGACGAAATCGACCATGCCGGTCCAGAAGGCGCCGGCGCCGATCTTGCCCGGCATCAGGTCGGAACCGTCGAAGCGGAAGGTGGTGGCCGACGTCAGGATCTCGCCTTCCTTCTTCATCTGCGGGTTGGCATAGGCCTCGGTGCTGACGCCCTTATACGGCGTCAGGAAGCTCGACTGCGCCATCCAGACCTCATGGGCGATCGGGGTTTTCAGGAAGTCGATGAAGGCGCGGGCCGTCTTCGAGTCCTTGGCGATCGAGACGAGCGTACCGGCGCCGAGAACCGGCTTGCCGAGTTCGGGATGCGAAGCAAAGGTCGGCATGTAGAAGAAGTCGGCATCCTGACCGAGCTTCGTGCCTTCAGGGAAGAAGGACGGGATGAACGAGGCCTGATGGTGCATGTAGCACTTCGGCGGAACCGCGAAGAGGCCCTTCGGGCTGTCGCGGAAATCGGTCGAGGCCACGGCCGCGACGCCGCCATCGACGTATTTCGCGTTCTTGGCGAATTTGCCGAACTCATCGATCGCGGCGACGACGGCCGGATCGGTGAACTTCAGCTCGTTGGTCGTCCACTTGTCGTAGGCTTCCGGCGGCTGCATGCGCAGCATGATGTCCTCGACCCAGTCGGTCGCCGGCCAGCCGGTAGCGCCGCCGGAACCGAGACCGATGCACCAGGGAACGCCGCCATCCTTGACGATCTGATCGGTCAGGGCATGCAGTTCTTCCATGGTCGTCGGGATCTTGTAGCCGGCTTCCTCGAAGTTCTCCGGAACATACCAGACCAGCGACTTTACGTCGGCCTTGTAAGGGAAGGCGTAGAAGGCTTCCTTGCCGTCCTTGCCCTTATAGGTGCCGTAACCGACCCAGCTGTCGCCGGCGCCGTAATTGTCCTTGATCCACTTGGAGTTGTCATCGCCGAGCGGCGTCAGGAAGCCCTTGCTGGCGAGATCGGCCAGCAGGCCCGGCTGCGGCAGAACGGCAATGTTCGGCGGCGAGCCTGCCTGCGTATCGATGACGATCTGCTGTTCGTAGTTTTCGGAAGAGGAGTATTTGGCATCGATGCCGGTGGCTTCGGTGAAATAGGCAAGAACGCTCAGGAAGAACGCCTCGTCCTCGCCGCGCCACGGCCCGAAGATCGTCAGCGGCTGGCCCTTCAGATCGGCATGAGCAGCCTTGAACTCGTCATAGCTCTTCCAGTTGAACTTGGAATCCTGTCCCGGGGCAAATTTCAAATCGGCCGCGGACGCAGCACCCGCAAAAAGCGCTGCCACGGCAACGCCCATCAAAAATGACTTTTTCATGTGATCAACCTCCCATCACAATCCGCGCCGAATTCCCTCCAAAAGAAATTTCAAAGCGCTTTGACATCCAACTCATTTCACTGTCGGTGGAATGGAGTCAAGTCAATTCGCGAAAACCCGCTGTAAGCATGCTGGATATCGCGGCGCAGCAATGCCTATCGGGAAATATGGAGCGATTTTTCTTGAGTCAAGCGCGCCAGATGATACATAATTGAAAGCGCTTTGGATGCTACTGGGAGGCGGCAGGCCTTTTCAGGACGGCTGACAGGCGGGCCGGGAGGAAGCATAGCAGGTGAACCTCAAACAGTTATCGGAATTGCTGGGACTGTCGCAGACGACGGTGAGCCGAGCGCTGAACGGCTATCCCGAGGTCAACGAGGCGACCCGGGAGCGTGTGCTCCAGGCTGTCAAGGAAACCGGCTACCGGCCGAACAAGGCAGCGCAGCGGCTTGCGACCGGCAAGGCAGGCTCGATCGGCCTCGTCATGCCGACGGCGCCCGGCCACCAGTCCGACGTGCATTTCGGTGAATTCCTCGCCGGGCTCGGCGAAGAGGCAGTCCGCCACGATTTCCACTTCGTCATCATGCCGGCCGACCCGGATGACGAGGTAGCGGCCCTTCGCCGCCTTGCGATCAGCGGCAATGTCGATGCTCTGTTCGTCGCCTATATGCGCGGCCACGACCCGCGGCTCGCGATGCTGAAATCACTGTCGATGCCCTATGTCGTGCACGGCCGCTCCTTTGGTTCGGAGCCGGACTATCCCTATCTCGACATCGACAATGAAGGCGCCTTTTACGATGCGACGCGGCTCTTGCTGCAGCTCGGCCATACCCGCTTTGCGCTAATGAACGGACCGATGCATCTCGATTTCGCCATCCGCAGGAAGAACGGCGTCATATCAGCCCTTGCCGAACGCGGGCTCGCGCTCGCGGAGGGTTGCATGAGCCACGCGCTGATGACGGACGAGCAAGGCCTGTTGGCGATGGAACATTTTCTGCAATTGCCGGAGCGGCCAACGGCGATCCTCTGTTCCAGTACGGTGCTGGCGCTCGGCGCGATCCGCGCGGTCAACCAGGCCGGATTGCGGCTCGGTGAGGATATCTCGCTGATCGCCCATGACGACGTGCTGCCGCTGCTGAAACCGGAAAGCTTTTCCGTGCCGCTGACGACGACGCGCTCTTCATTGCGGGCGGCGGGTGTGCGCATCGCGCAGCGGCTGATCGGCACCGTGAAGCAGGCCGGCCCCTTCCCCGACCAGGAGCTCTGGAAGACCGAGCTGATCGTCAGGGCCTCGACCGGTCCTGTTCCCCAGGCCTAGAACAGGATGATTTTAGGCCGGATCGGACTAAATCTGAATCCTGCTCTACATCATATAGTTAGAGCATGATGTCGTCCGAAAACCGCTCACACTTTTCGGCATCATGCTCTCATCAAAACTGTGGCGGTGCCTGCCCTGCAGTGCGGTGGGCGGCGATAACCGTGTTGGCCATCAGCATGGCGATGGTCATCGGCCCGACGCCGCCGGGAACCGGGGTGATGGTGCTGGCGACCGCCGAGACCTCCTCGAAGGCGACATCGCCGACGAGCCGGGTCTTGCCCTCGCCTCTTTCGGGGGCGGCCACCCGATTGATGCCGACGTCGATGACCGTTGCACCGGGCTTGACCCAATCGGCCCTGACCATCTCCGGCCGGCCGACGGCGGCCACCAGGATATCGGCGTTGCGGCAGACCTCGGCGAGATTCCTGGTCCTGGAATGCGCGATCGTCACCGTCGCATTGGCGTTGAGCAGCAATTGCGCCATCGGCTTGCCGAACAGGTTGGAGCGGCCGATGACGACGGCGTTGAGGCCGGAGAGATCCTCGCCGTGGGTGCGGCGGACGAACACCATGGCGCCGGCCGGGGTGCAGGAGACCAGTCCGGTCTTCAGGTCGCCGGTGGCGAGCTTGCCGGCATTGACGACGCTCAGGCCGTCGACATCCTTTTCCGGCAGGATCGACTGGATGATCGCCTCGCTGTCGAGCGGCTTCGGCAGGGGCAGCTGCACCAGAATGCCGTGGATCGACGGATCGGCGTTGAGTGTGGCGACCAGAGCTGCCAACTCCTCCTGCTTCGTTTCGGCCGGCAGCGTGTGCTGAACGGACTTGAAGCCGCACTCCTTGGCCATGCGGCCTTTGGAGCCGACATAGGCGTGGCTTGCCGGATCGTCGCCGACGATGACGACAGCAAGGCCGGTGGTGACGCCGGTACTTTTTTCCAACGCTGCCGTCGCACTCTTGACCGTCTGAATGACCGATGCAGCTACGTTCTTGCCGTCGATTACTGTCGTCACGCGTCTCTCCGCCCTGTTTCACGTCAATCTATGGATAGTTGACGAGCTTCAAATGCTCGCTAACGCCCTATCCTGTCGGAAAGCAGCAATGCAATATCAAAAATGCAAGGAAATGTTCCTTCAACGCAGCGGCTGTCGCGCTTCGAACGCATGAACACGAAGCCGGTCGCGCAGGCCGGAGATCTCGGAGCGCAGCACCTCCATTTCGTCGACCGGAGCAGGGATGGACGGCGGTGGAGCCTGCGGCCGGGATACCGGCATTTTCTCCCTTGCGAGATCGGCGACGGGCCTACGCAGCCGCAGCAGGAAAGCCGCGGCAAGACCCATCCCAAGGCCAGCGGCTGCGCCCATCAGCGAGCGGCCGATCCGACCATCCGTTGCCGATACCGCCGTCGCCAGCGCCGGCTTCAGGAGAACGATGCGACCGTCGGTGGCGGTTTCCACCGCTGCTGACGTCGCCTCTTCGAGGCGCGAGCGCGCGGCATTGGCCTTTTCGCTAAGCTCGGTCAGGCGTGACAAATCGACGCCGGTGTCCCGGCTCTGGGCGATCAGCGTATTGCGGCGGTCGTTCAGGCCCTTGCGCGCATCAACGGCGGCCTTGGCAGCGAGGTTGGCAGCCTGGGCAAGACGGGTCAGCTCCTTGCCCATATTGTCCTTCAGACCGTCGGTTTCGGCCTGCTGCTGCAGGAGGCGCGGATGGCGCGGGCCGAGCTCGGCCGAAAGCTGCGCAAGCGCTGTCCTGGCGACGGCATATTTGTCGCGCCAGCTCTGCAGCGCCGGCGAAAGCATATCGGAGGGAAGCGAACCGTCGAGCACTTCGGCAAGTTTTGCCGCCTTGAGCCGGTCGGTCTGCGCCTTGGCGGCAAGAATATTCTGGTCGGCGGCTTTCAGATCGGCATCGAGCTGGTCGATCTGGCGGCGAAGATCGATCGCCACCTTGACGTTGCCCTCGCCACTCTTTGCAGTGAAGGCGGCAAGCTCCGCCTTCGCCTCGTCATAGGTTTTGCGCAAGGCGGCATCGGTTTCGACGTCGCCCGGTCCGTCTGCCGTAGAAACCGCTTTGGCAAGCCCTGCGGCGATGCGCATGGATTTGCCGCTGTCGCCGGTCGTCACCCTCACGAGGATCGTGCCGGCAGCGGCATCGGGCAGTATCTCGACCGCATGCTTCAGCGTCGCCTCGGCGCGCGAGGCCGGATCGGCGGCAGCACCGGTCGCCGAGAGGAGATCGAGCGCGACGCCGAGCGCATTGGCGCTGGTGCCGGCAAATTCGGGATCACGATCGAGTTTCAGGGCGGCGACCGTCGATGCAACCATGCGCGCCGACAGCAGCCCTTTTGCCGCAGCCTGGGTGAAGGCAGCGCGGCTTGCAGCATCGCTCTTCACCGCAAGTGTCGCCTCGGCACGGTAGAGGGCCGGCGAAGCCGGCATCAGCGCCGGCAGGCCCGCGCCGACGATCGTCGCGGCGGCCACAATCATCGCAAGACCAATGCCGCCGACGCGGCGGCGCGGCGCGGCCGGTCGGGGCTCGACGGGTTCTTCACGAACCGCGGCCAGCGGTTCGGGTGAGATCACAGGCTCGTCGGCCACAACACTCAGCTCTTCATCGCCCGCCGGCTCCTGAAGAAGCGGATGGCCGACGTCGTTGGCGGCCCGGAGGCGGTTGCCGAGGATGGTTTCGATGCGGTCGACCAGAGGTGCGGTGCGCACCGTCCTGGCGCGCTGCTCCTCCAGCACGCGGCCGATGGCGCGCAACAATTCGGCCTCGGGCGGCGCGATATCAGGCCGGCTCGATCGGGGCGCCGCATAGGAATCGTCATGGGGGCGCGGTCCTGTGGCTGCGCGATCCTGGAAGTTGTTTCTAGCCCTGATATCGTACATTTGCGCCACATCTCATGCACATGATGGCCGGGTTCGCTCATCCGCACGGACGCAGATGATTAAGCCACTCTAAATATTCATGGCAAAGAAATGGTTAACCGCAGCGGGCAAGAATTGTTGAGTCGCGCGACGCTATGAGGTCAGCTTGCCCTCTTATGGTCCGACCGCGGCTGCAGCGCGCTGCCGTGCTCTTCCGGATGGCTAAGGATCCTTTCGCGTCGGCGGAAGCGGTAGCGCAGGACATGGAAAAGGAAGACCGGGATGCCGACAACGTAACGGCGCCAGAGGCGCGTCGGCTCCTGCAGCAGGCGATAGGCCCATTCCAGGCGCATCATCCGCACCGTCCTCGGCGCACGCGGGACGGCGCCGGAGACGAAGTCGAAGAGAGCGCCCACCGTCAACACCAGGCGCGCATGATCGGCGCGAATATGATCGTGAACCCATTTCTCCTGCAGCGGCGTCCCCATGCCGACGATCAGGATATCGACCTTCTGGCGCTCGAGCTCCTCGATGACATCAGTAGGATCGACCTTGTCGAAGTAACCGTCGGAAACGACGACGAATTCGTGCCAGGGCGTGTGCCTGCGGAAATTTTCCGCCGCCGCCTCGACGACCGAGCGCTCGCCGCCGATGAGGCCGATGCGGCGCGGGGTCTCCATGAAGGTCAGGAAGGCCGGCACGAAGTCGGTGCCGTTCAGATTGGCGGGAAACGGCGAACCATGGGCGATCTGCGATGCGATATTGAGGCCGATGCCGTCCGGCAGCACCAGATTGTGCGACATGATCCGGTAATATTCGTCGTCGCGCAGCGCGGTCAACATGTTGTGGGCGTTGACGAAACAAACCACGGTCTGGCCGACGGGAATGGAGGCCAACTCGTTGATGAAAACGAGGGCGTCGTCCCAGCCGAGATCGCAGACCGGCAGATCAAAGATCGTCCGCCGCGATGCGAGCACCGCGAAGTTTGCAATCAGATTCATTCCTACCTCCTGCCGAGGGTGCTGCATGCGCCCGACATCCCGGAAAACAAGCCCATATTTCCGCACCGGAGGTCTCGAAAGGACCGGTCGCGTCTCGCCGGGACGGCGTCGCTCCGATCTCGGATAAGCGGCGCATACCAAGCTGTGACACCTGATATAACAGGACGATTTCAAACAACCCTTAGGAAAATTCCTTGAATTTCCATGCTCGTATAAGTGGATTATTAACCACATGCGCCAACGACAAGCGGCGCCCTCGGGCGCCGTTTGTCGTCGATGAGCTAATGATGCTTAGTGGGCCGCCGGCGTCGGTGCTTCGGCGGCCGGTGTGGTCTCGACGATCTTGACAGGTGCACTCACCTTCTTCGGCTGGCCGGCGGAGCTTTCCTTGACCTCTTCCTTGGAGAGATAGTCGAGCTGTTCCAGCATCACGTCGGCGACGTATTCGCCGCCGAGGCGCTCGTTCATGCCCTTCTTGATCTCCTCGCGGAAGGCCTTCGGATCGAAGGACTTGATGTGGGCGATATCGACCATCTTGTTTCCGACGAGCAGGCTGAAAAGCTCGTCCGTCGTCATCTCGCTCAGCGGCAGCGTCACGCCTTTCAGCATGTCCTTGTTCATCATGAACGAAACGCGGCCGAGGAAGTAACCGGTGATCGCACCGTTGCCGATGATCGGCACCGTGATCGTTTCGCCCTTCACTAGTTCAAGAGCGCTCTGCTTGGAATCCGTTGCTGCCGGCGCCGGCGCCGTCGCCAGGTACACCGAGAAATAGACCGATGCCAAGGTGATGGCGCAAACCCAGACACCGGTGAGGACGAGCTTGATCATCAGTTTCCACGCGCGGCGAATTGTTCCTGGGAGTAGGTGCCGTCGGCATCGGCGTCCTGAACCGCGTTCTTCAGGAGGTCGGCGACGGCGCGAACCGCTTCGAGATGCGCCTCGACGCGACGGGCATTGAGAACCAGTTTCTTCTTCAATCCGTGCAACTGATCGAGATGGGCAGCGGCAAGCTCGGCCGGGTCGGTGTCGCGGAAAAGCATCGACAGCTCGTAGAGGCAGCGGCTCTTATGCGCGTTGGAGACCTTGAGATCGAACTGCGGATCGTTGCCGATCCGGGTGTTCTCATTGTCGATGATCATTTCGAGGCGTCCGAGAACGGATTTGATCCTGTATTCGTTCGAAACTATTTCCATTGTAACCCCGGTTATGCGTCTTTTGGAGCATGATGCCGAAAAGTGTGCGCGGTTTTCGGACGACGTCATGCTCTAACTATCTAATTAAGAACAGGATTCAGATTTTAGGCCAACGGGCCTCAAATCATCTTGTTCTGTCGGTCTTGGCTTCGGCGGTCGGCGTGCCAAAGGTCTTGCGCTGGAAGTCGTCGATCATGCTTAGCGCAGTGTTGCGGTCATCATCGTTGGTGGAGGCATTGACGACCTTGCCTTCCTGCCGGCGCAATTGCTCGCTGTACATCTGCTTGGCGATACCGATGCCGTCTCCCTTGGCCATGGTGTTGCCGAGCTGTTCGGCCATCATGCCCTTCCAGATATCGCCGGTCGCGCCCTTGCCGTATACGTCTTCGCTTTCGCTCGGCAGCATGGACTTGACGAAATTCTGCAGGACCATGGCCTCGAACTTCCGGTAGCTTTCCGGAACGTCCTCCGCCTTGGTGCGGTTCTGGATGTTTGCGAGGCCGCTCTTCTGGCCGATATGATCGAGAACGTCGACCGTATTGGAGAAGCCCTTGCCATTCTCGGCGAGGCTTGTTGCGGCAAAGGCCGCACGATTTGCCTTCAACTTTTCCTGGGCTGCCTGAACCTCCATGGGGTCGGCAGCTTTGACAACGTCCAGGACCAAATCACTGGGGGGCGAAATAGCCACGTTACAATCCTCTGAATTTAAGATCGTAACGACTATGGTTTTTGAAGCTTGCTGGAGGCTGGCGTTGCGAATTGCTGATCGATGACATCGTAGACGGCGTTGTCATCTGCCTCGCGACGCTCGGCTTCCAGAGCTTCCTTCATGCCGTCTTCGAGGCGGTCGCCCTTGGCGCGCTCGCGTGTCAGCCGCATCTCGTGGACCTGCTGCATGCCGGTCAGCTGCTGGTCCTTGATGGTGAGCCTGCCGAACCGGTCGGCGTAATTCTGCGAGAAGGCGTGGTGGACGGGGTCCATCGAGCCGAGCGCCAGGATGACATCGTCCATCGCCACATTGACCTCGACACGCTGACGGCTGGTTTCGGCCAGGTCGTTCTCGGCCATTCTTTCGATATGCCGCTGCACCGAGAGCAGCCGCTTGAGCTTCTGGGAGCGCTTCTTTTCGATCATCGCCTCATCGCCCGATATAGATCGAGCCGAAGGACTGGCCGAACTGGTTGATCAACGCCGCGATCGAGAAATAGATCAGGAAGAGCCCGCCCATCAGCAGATAGGGCGTGGAAATGAAGTAGACCGGGATCTGCGGCGCCAGCTTGTTGATGAAACCGATTGAGACGTTGAAGATCATGCCGTAGATCAAAAACGGGCTCGACAGCCGCAGCATGATGTAGGTGGTCTGCTCCAGCGTGTCGGTAAAGGAGATCAGCGTCGCGCGCATCTGCATCAGGCCGCCGAAGGGCATGGTCGTGTAGGAATCGATCAGCGCGCGGAAGACGATGTGATGGAAATCCATGATGAAGAGAATCATGATGCCGGCAAAGGTAATGAAGCCGGAAAGACTGGTCTCCGGCGTGTCTTCGAGGATGTCGGCGGAACCCGGCTGGGTGTAGCCGACCATCATCGCGATGATCGTCGCGGCGAACTGCATGCCGATCGTGTAGATCCTCGCCAGCATGCCGTACATCACGCCGATCAGCGATTCGCTGAAGATCAGGCCGATATAGGTTCCGGCACCGGTGTGAACGGCCGGATAGACGGTGTCCCAGAGCAACGGCATGACGGCGATCGAGAGCGCGCCGGCGATGAAGACGCGCAGCTGGTCGGGCACGCGCGCCGAGGAAAAACCCGGAAGAGCCAGCACACAGCCACCGATCCGGCAGAAAACCAGAAACAGCGCGAGAACGGTCCCTTGCGGGTCTGTTATCATGAAATAGAGCCCAAAATCTTTATCTCGATGCCCTTGGCCAGTTCGACATGCGACAGGACCGGGAGCGTGGCGAACAGCCGTTCGATGATCATGCGCACATAGGAGCGTGTTTCCGGCGATGTGACAAGGGCGAATGGCAGGCCGCGATCCATGAACTCACGGATAACTTTGGTGGCCTGCTCGCTGAACTCTTCCAGGCTGCGCGGATCGATGTCGAATTCGATCACCTCGCCCTTGGCGTCGCGCTTCAGCGCCTGATGGAAAGCCAGATCCCACTTGCTGCCCAGCCGCAGCACACGCAGCACGCCGTTGTCGGCGAGGTCGCCGCAGAGCTGCTGCGCCATGCGGATGCGGACGTGCTCGACAATCTGCTCGGTTTTCCTGACATGCGGGGCAAGCTCGGCCACCGCTTCGAGAATGAGGTGCAGGTTGCGGATCGAGACGCGTTCGGCAAGCAGCAGCTTGAGCACCGCCTGCAGGCCCGAATAGGACATGTGCGACGAGCAGATCTCGTCGGCAAGCTTCTTGTATTCGGGATCGAGCCGATCAATCAGCACCTTCACGTCCTTGTAGGACAGAAGCTGCGGCAGGTTGTTGCGGATGACCTCGCTCATATGGGTCAGCACGACGGAGACGTTGTCGATCGGCTGGAAGCCCTCGCGTTTCAAATCGTCGGCGAAGTTTTCGAGGATCGAGACGGCAGGCATACCGAAAGCGGGTTCACGGATTTCGTCGCCGGGAATGCTCGGCCGGCGACCGGCGCCGGTCACGACGAGAACTTCGCCGACGCGCAGCAGATTGGAGGCGACCGTCGTGCCGTGGATGCGGATCTGGTAGGACTTCTCGGCAATGGCGATATCGTCGGTCACCTTGATTTCGGGCACGACGAAACCGTATTGCGTGGCGAACTTCTTGCGCATCTTCCCGACACGGAAGGCGAGCTCCTGGTGGGCGCCAAGCAGGCGCGTCGAGACCATCTTGCCGAGTGCGAGCTCAATCTCCGAGGTGCGCAGCACCGACTTGACCGAATCCTTTTCCAGCTCCTTGCTCTGGACGACCTTCTTTTCTTCCTGCTCGCGACGAAGCTTGTTTTCAGCTTCGACCTGACGCGGGATGAACCAGGCGCCGAAAGCGAGAAGACCTCCGAGGATTACGAAGGGGACAAACGGAAGGCCCGGCATCAGGGCCAGCACGAACATCAGCACGGCCGAGACGGAAAGCGCGCGGGGATACCCGCTCAACTGGTTGACGACCGCCTGGTCGGTGGAGCCAACGGTACCACCGCGAGAGACGAGAAGGCCGGCGGCGAGCGAGACGATGAGAGCCGGCATCTGCGAGACAAGGCCGTCGCCGACAGAGAGCTTGACGAAGACGTCGGCCGCTTCGCCGATCGGCATGCCGTGGCGGAAGTAGCCGATGATGATGCCGCCGAAGACGTTGATGCAGGTGATGATGAGGCCGGCGACGGCATCGCCGCGCACGAACTTCGACGCACCATCCATCGCACCGAAGAAGGAGCTTTCCTCCTCGAGTTCCTTGCGCCGGCGCTGGGCTTCCTTTTCGTCGATGATACCGGCCGAGAGATCGGCGTCGATCGACATCTGCTTGCCGGGGATGGCATCCAGGGTGAAACGCGCACCGACTTCGGCGATACGCGTGGCGCCCTTGGTGATGACGATGAAGTTGATGGTGATGAGGATCAGGAAGACGATCAGACCGATGACGAAGTCGCCGGACATCACCAGGCTTGCGAAACCGGCGATGACGCCGCCCGCTGCTTCATGGCCTTCATTGCCGTGGGACAGGATGACGCGTGTCGTTGCGATGTTCAGCGCCAGCCGGGTCATCGTCGCGATCAGCAGAATGGTCGGGAAAGACGAAAAGTCGAGTGGTTTCTGGATCCACAGCGAGACCATCAGGATCAGCACCGAAAAGGCGATCGAGAAGGCCAGCCCCATATCGATCAGGAAGGGCGGGATCGGCAGGAAGAGAATGCAGATGATGCCGATGATTCCAAGGGCAAATCCGACATCGCGCAGGCTCGGGGCGACTTTTGGAAGGGGCAGTGCAGGTGGTTGCGCCATGACGATTCCGTCTCTTCATGAGAGGAGGCGGACATGCGGCCCGCCCAATTCGGATCGAGAGTTAAATGGCGAAGCTTGCGCGAAGGTGGCCCGACCGCTGCGCACTTTTGCTGGAATTGCTCTAGAGCATGATGCCGAAAAGTGTAAGCGGTTTTCGGACGACGTCATGCTCTGACTATATAATGTAGAACAGGATCCAGATTTTGGGCCGACCCAGCCTAAAATCATCCTGTTCTAGAAGCCGGACTGGATGCGCGAAAAGACCAGATTGGTGAAAATGGAGATCTGCGAGCCGGCGAAAGGTGCGGTGACGCCGACCGTGATCAGCACCGCGACGATCTTCGGCACGAAGGTCAGCGTTGCTTCCTGCACCTGGGTCAGCGCCTGGATCAACGCAATGATGAGACCAACCGCCATCGCGACGATGACGGCGGGACCCGCGGCAATCAGGACGGTCCAGATCGCCGCCTGGAACAGATCCAATGCATCAGCTTCATTCATCTGAAGGCAACCTCATATCGCCTTGAAGTGGCCCCGCCGTGGCCGGACCGCCATTGATTGGTATCAACCGAGCCATACTGCGCACCGGCGCCGTTAGTCTCAGGTATCGCTGGTCGGCGCCTTGTCGGCAACAGTGATTCCCGCCTGCACGAGTATATTACCGCCAGCCGTGGTTGTCGCAATGATTCCGTCGGAATAAACCTTGACGGATTCGATGGTGCCTTTGACGGTGCCGTCGGCGCTTTCCATGTATTTGCCGACATAGCTGCTGGCCTGGGTGAGGCTCGAGCTGGCGAGCAGCGTATCCAGTTTGGTATTGGTCTGGATCGTCTGTTCGACCTGCGAGAAGCTCGCCAGCTGCGACATCTGCTCGCTGGCGTCGACCGGATCGGTCGGATCCTGGTTCTTCATCTGCGCGATGAGCAGCTGAAGGAAATTGTCGTAGTTCAGCGTCGCCTTCTGCTGGGCCGTGTTCGTCGTACTCGTCGAACTCGTTTTGGCCACGCTTGATGTTGCATCTACCGCCATGGTGCAATCTCCCTGCGAATCTGCTCGACCATCGTCGGCGGCATTTCGTGGTTGTTGAGGATATTGTCTTCGATCGCGTAGAGGCCGCGGATCGCCTTCAACGCATCGAAGGCGCGGCCCGTCGAGACGAGTGCATCGATGCGCTTCAGTTCGGCGAGGATCTCCTCGTTCTTGAAGCAGGAGAGCAGCATGGTGATCGACTTGCGGAACAACGCCGTCGAGTGATCCTTGCCCTCAGGGTTGATGAGGATCATCTGCGCAATGAAATAGAGCTGACGCAGCGGCGTTGTGGCGCCCTCCGGCTGGAGGACGTGATTTTCCAGAAGGAACGTCACATCATTCAGGAATTCCAGCGCGACCTTGCGGTCGACGCGCAGGACAGCGCCGTTGATGAAGATTCTTTCTCCGGCTTTCAGAGAAATGCGAAGTGTACTTTTCATTTAAGTCCATCCCTGATGATGGTGGTAACGTCGATGATGCCCTGGTAGTTATTGGACTGACGTTTTCTGATCCTGTCGCATTCCTTCAATATCCAGATTGCGATCGAGATGAGGTTGGCCCTGAGCCCGATCTCCAGCTGGTTGTCGGGATGTTTGAGATCCTCGATGAAACTGATCCACACCCGGCGGGTATAAAACAGGGCTTCAATGGCTTCCCGGCCGTATTTTTCCTTGTCGCGCGCCAACGACAGCAGGTCTATGGACCGGTCGAGAACCTGCCATTCCCGCTCTTTAGCGTCGGCCACCGAGTCCTGCATGACTTCGGCATATGAGAACTGATACATTCATGCATCCTTCTTTATTGCGCGCCTTTGCTCATCAAAGGTAGTTTACTAGACTCAACTGCTGGATCTTCGAGACAATCGTGTAAGCGGTTTCAAGCTGCGTTTCCAAAGTCTTGACGAGGGTCGAGGCTTCGTAGGGATCGACACCCTGGAGATCGACGAGCTTGTTCTTGATGATATTCGACTGGGCATCGAGGGCGTCGTTGGACTTCTTGACGCGCTCCTGCGAAAGGCCGAGCTGGCTTGCCTGCGTCACCAGGCCGCTGGTTGCCTTCGTCGTATAGCTGATCGCCTGCTTGGACACCGTGCTCATCGCATCGCTGCTGAGATCCTGGCCCAACAGCGCCGAGGTCATCACCGAGGCGAGCGCGAAGTAACGCATGCCCTCGGAATTGGCATTGGTCGAGGATTCGATCACTTCGGAGTTGCTGATGCGGCTCGTCATGTTCTGGTTCGATGCCTGCGACCAGCCGGTCGTCGCGTTGGTCCAGTTGGCCTGGCTAAACATCGGCTCCACCGTCGTGGTGATGAAGGTGCTCATTTCGGCGCCAGTCAGATCTTTGACCGCCTTCGGGAGTCCTGCCGCATAAGCGTTCAGGGCCGTAACGATGGCGGCACTCGTCGCGGTTGTCTTGTCGGTCAGCGGCTGCACATCGGTATTGATGCCGGAGAACAGATATTCGCCGTTCACCATGGTATTGGCCGTGTCCATCATGGTGGACAAGGCGCTGGTGGCGGACTGGATGGCGACGGTGATGCTGCCGGGGTCGTGGCTGCCCTGGAGCGCCGTCAGCTTCGAAACCAGGCCATCGCCGACATCCTTCATCTTGGAAAGGCCGAGCTGCGAGGATTCCATGCGCGCAGTGACGAGCGAATTGCTTGCTTTGATCGAGTCTATCCTGTCGACCTCGCGGCTGAAGTCGACGCTCCTGGCAGCGTTGCCGCCGAGCGAGATACCGATATCCGCATAGACGCCCGTCGTCGCTTCCATCGTTGCCTTGGTCATCTGATTCTGCCCCTGACGGATCGTCAAGCGCATCGCGTTCTGAATGGCCGAACTTGAAATAAAAGAGCTCTTCATGGCTTAACTCGCAATATCCAGCAATGACTTCAACATTTCGTCAACGGCGTTCAGGATCTTGGTCGCCGCCTTGTAGGACTGCTCGATATCGAGGAGCAGCGTCAGCTCCTCGTCGAGGTTGACGCCCGTCTCATTCGAATAGGCTTCGTCGGAGCGCGACAGCGCCGCCGAGGTGTTTTCCGCCGCCGTCGTGGCGTTGCTGCGGTACTGCTCGAGCCAGCCCAGCGAATTCGTGGCGAATTCCATGATGCTGACGTTCGAATCGATACCCGTCGTGGCGTCGAAGCCGACCGCCGGTCCCGCCGCCGGATCGAAATCGATGTCGGAGCCCAAGGCGGTATAGAGACGATCGAGGTCCGTCGTGTAGCCGCTGAGGTGGGTAGGATTGTTGACGAGGCCGGTAGCATTGATGCCGCCATCGCGCAGGCGCATCGGATCGCCGTTCTGCGAGGTGATGACGGTGCTGCTGACGCTGATGGTCGACGCCATGCCGGCAACCGCGGTGGCGCCGGTATCGACCGTGCCGCCGCTCCAGGTGAAGAGACCGGGCACATAGGCCGGGCCAGCCGCCGTGTTCTGCTCCTTGAAGAGCGAGACCAGGCCGCGGGCGATTTCGTCGAGCTGCTTCTGGAAGTTCGGGGCGATCTCGTCGCGGACCTGGAGGAGAGACTGAAGGCTTCCCTGCCCTGTCGTCGTCGATCCACTGCCGCGCGGAAGGGCCACACCGTCGACATAAACCGAATTGCCAACAGTGGTGGCGGTATAGATATCCTGAGACTTGAACGTCACGGTGCGCGGAACCGTCTCGAACAGGATCGTCCCGTCAGACGTGCTCAGCACCATGTCGTTATTGTCGCGCGTCGTGGTGTTGATGCCGACGATCTGCGAAATCTGCTTGAGAGCCTTCTCACGTTCGTCGAGAGCTCCGGATACATCCGCACCCGAGGCCGTGGCGGTCTTCACCGCATTGTTGGCCTTCTCGAAGTCGCTGAGAAGCGTATTCAGCTTATCGACGTCGGTGGCGATCTGCTTGTCGGCGGTGGCGCGAACGTCCTGAACGGATTGCGAGGCATTGTTCAGCGAGTTGGCGACGTCCTGGGCGGCGGTGATGGCGCCCTGGGCGGCGACGGTGCTGCCCGGCGTCGTGCGGAAGGCCTGAAGCTTCTGCTGAAAAACACCGAGATAGGTGGATGGCGACGTTTCGTAGTCGTTGCCACCCACGATCGACTTCAGGTCCTCGAGACCGCCGAGCAACGCCTGCTGGGCGCTGTCCTGAGAGGATGTCTTCAGGTATTGACGCAGCAGCGCATCTTCCTGCGCCCGGTCGATCTTGACGACCTGGGCACCATTCAAGGACGTAGTGAGCATCGCCTGCCGGCGCACATAATCTTTGTTGCCGGCATTGGAGATATTGTTCGATACCACGCTGCTCTGAGTGCCGGTATTGTTGAATATGTTCTGCGCGGTATTAAGTGCGGATGTGAGCGACATGGCTTACCCGGTACCTTGCTTATCTCTTGAGGTTGACGAGGACGTCCATAATGTCGGACCCCGTCTGGAAGACCTTGGAATTGGCGGTATAGCTGCGCTGCGATTCGATCATCTCGGTCAGTTCGCCGGCAAGGTCGACGTTCGAGCCTTCGAGGGCGCCTGACTTGATGGTGCCGAGACCGTTGGTCTGCGGGAAGCCGGTAACGGTGACGCCGGACTGACCGTTGGCGCTGTAGACGTTGCCGCTCTGGAGCGTCAGCTTGTCGGGGCTGGCGACGTTTGCCAGCGGAATACGGTAGAGAGGCTTATTGGTGCCATCTTCGTACTTGGCGTAGACGATGCCGTCGCCATCAATCGTGACGTCCTTGACCGGGCTTGCCGCCTGGCCGTTCGGCGTACCCGTGCCGGCAAACGCTGCGCCGAGCTGCGTGAAGCCGGAGAGATCCATTTTGATGGTCTGACCCGTCACAGTATCGGCGATGTTAACGGAGCCCGTCGAGTTGGTTATTTTGCCGTTGGCGTCGAAATCGAGCGTGGTTGTGCCAACGGCGCCGCCAGCGCTGTAGGGAAAGGAAGTCGTCCCGCCCGTTGCCGCATTGGCGTTGCGGAAGATCGCAACTTGCCAGCTGCTGTTAACGGCAGGAGGTGCCGGCGGAGGCGTCGCCGCGACCGAAGTCTTGGTGAAGTAGAAGTCGTACATCACCTTGTTGCCAAGCGTGTCGTAGGCGACCATCGAGAACTTCTTGGTGTCGGCCGTCGTGGTGGCGGCGTTGGCGCTCGGCAGCGTCGCAGGAGCGACCGGGGCGATGTTGGCGCCGGAATCGAGATTGCCCTTGAAGACCCCGGATGTCGAGGCGATGGCGGTCAGCCCTTCCTGGTTGACGTTGACAGGAACGAGGCCATCGAAGCCGTTGACGACGACAGCGGGAGAGCCGGCGTCGTAGGAATAGCCCATCAGCATGAAGCCGGCGGCATTGACGAGATTGCCTTCGTCGTCCTTGGTGAAGTCGCCGGCGCGGGTCAGAACCGGCGTGCCGTCCGCACCCTGAACGATGAAGAAGCCATCGCCTGAGATCGCAAGGTCCGTGCCCGAGGTGGTGTAGGAAATATCGCCTTGGTCGGAGACAGACTGGCGGACCGAGGACTGAACGCCGCCGGAATTGTAATTGCCGCCCGAGGAAGGCAGAACCAGCGACGAGAAGCTCGTCGACACGGACTTGTAACCGGTGGTGTTAACGTTGGCGATGTTGTCGGCGACCGTGCTCAAGCGGTTGGCCTGAGCGTTCATCCCCGATACTGCCGTCTTCATGCTGCCGAAAATGCTCATCTGAAAACCTCGTTTTACCTGTTATGCACGAGAGTATTTGTCGGGCCTTGCGTGAAGCTGTCTGTCATGGCGAGTTGCGAGGCCGACTTTGAGGTTCAGCCGGGCGCCGCCGCCCGGCCGAGAAAATCAGGCCCAATCGATGCAGTAGCCAAGGAAGCGCTTGGAATCGACCGGATCGACGCCGAGCTTCTTGCGCAGCTTTTTGCGCAGCTTCGAGATGTGGCTTTCGACGACGTTCTCCTCGACCTCTTCATCGAAGATGCCGTAGATAGCGTTGAAGATCTGGGTCTTGGTGACCCGGCGACCGCGATTGGCGATCAAATATTCGAGGATGCGGCGCTCGCGGCGGGGAAGTGCGAAGACTTCGCCGTTGATCTCGGGGTCACGACCATCCGAGTAGACGCGGATCCCGCCGATCTCGGTGTAATTGGCGATCGCCTTCAGCCTGCGCCGGATCGCAGCCGCCCTTGCGAGGATCTCGCGGGGATGCACCGGTTTGCGCACCACGTCGTCGACGCCGCAGTCGAACAGCGCAAGGGTGTTTTCGAGCGAGTGCTGGTCGCTGACCGCAATCACCGGCGCCATCGACCGATCCCGGATCGCCCGGGGCAGTTCGAAGTTGCGCTGGCCCTGCCCGATCAGGAAGGCCTCGACTGCAGCTATGTCGGAATCGGCGGCGGTCTGTACCCACTCGCCGAATTCCGCCGGATCAAAGCCGGTGGAGGGAATACCCTCACGGCCGAACAGAGATGTGTAACCGTCTTTCACAAGCTCACGCTCATCAACCACTACGATCATTCGTCCGCCTCCGAATCAGTGTGGCACTTCGATGATCTATGGGTACGAATCGCACGAATCGGCGACAACTCGTTAAAGTTAATGGCAGAAATTAATAATTGATTAAGATCTGCGTAGCGATTTGATCTATATCTAGTGGGTACGCCTGACTATGCACACCAAAATTTCGTGGAAAAGTTAACGGTCGGTTAAATATGACTTGCGCAGGGGATTCACGCCGGATTCCCGCCACATTGTGACACAATTTCGTCACAATGTGGCTCTTCCATCTTTGGTTGAGTCAATTTTGACAAAAGTTACTCGCATTGGGAGTCCACTTACCGTAGCCCGTGGCGACCAGATTGGCGATGACGCGGCAGACATATTGCTTCTGTGCCGGATTGTTGTTGGGTCCGGCATGGTATCTTGCTACCGCCATCGTCCATGTCTCATGACGGTCATGCAGGTTGCGGAGGAATTTTGCAGCATACTCCACGTTGCGATGTGGGTCGAACATCTCCTCGGCGGAACTGAAATTCTCGCCGTGATAATAATGGTTGATCTGCATGCAGCCGATGTCGATGAGCTTCGCGCCACTGCCACGGGCGACATCGAACTGCCGCATCGCGTCCTGCTCCGAGGGCGGAAAGATCGCTTTGCCTTCGATGTTCATGGCATAAGGATAGAGCGAGCCCTTGCGGCCGGTCTCCGTCAGACCGACCGAATAGAGGATGCCTTCCGGGATGCCGTATTTAGCCGCTGCCGACTGGATTTCGCGTTCGCAGGCCCCGGTGGAGGCAACCGCCTCAGAGGTAAACACCGCCAGTGCCGCTGCTGCCGCCAGTACGAGCGTCCTCAATACCCGTCTCGCCTGCACCATTGAAGCCTCCGTCCGTCCGCTGTGCCGTCTGATTGTGGCGCTCGCGCGCCTCGCCGCCCTGCCCCTGCTGGGGAGGCGATTGCTGCTGGGAGGCCTGGCCCTGGTTGCCGGCGTCGGGACGCTCGACCGGCGCCATGCTGATGGTGACGTTTTCGACCGCATAGCCCTGGCTGCGCAGAGCTTCGAGAATCTTGCCGTGATCTTCCTTCATTTGACGGTAAGCCGCCCCGGTTTCGACCTTGAGGTCGACGTTCAGGGCGTCGCCGGACAGGCGCATGGTCGCCGTCACCAGGCCGAGATCGAGCGGGTTCATCTGGATCTTCAGCGTATTGACCACCTTGCCGGTGCTCGTCCATTCCGCTGCGTTGGAGAGCGCCGAGCTCGGCTCCATGGCGCGCGCCCATTCGGAATTGCCCGAGAGAGCAGCGGTCACGGCGGCGGAATTCGAATTCTGCATCAGGCCGATATAGCGGCGCGATTCGAGCACCGAAACGTTTTCGACATCGGCCTTCTTCGACCCATCCTTCGGTCCGGCCTGATCGGCGCCGATCTGGACATCCATCGAGACGCCGCGGCCATCGGCGCGACTGATCCTGAATGTCTTGCCATCGGCAGCTTCGGCAGCCTCCGATCCGGGAACCTTGATGTCATCCGCCGTGCCGCTCTCGATGTTGCTGCTGACCGCCGCCAGGGCGTCGGACGCATGGCCGTCCACCTTGGCGTCGAATTTCTTGTCGGCCGTTCCAGCCTCATCGACCTTGGCGGAGACGTGATGCGCGGCTGCCGCCGTCGGCAAGGTCACCGCACCATCGGCAGGTTCCTGCTTCAGCAAGCCGAGAACATCGGAAATGCCGCCGTCATCATCGTCACCAGCGTTGTCCGTATCGGTTTCCAGCGCGTCGGCCTTGGTGTGTTTGCCGCCCTTGGCTGCCGGAGCAACCTCGTCTGCGGGACTGTCCTTCGGATCGCGCTTGCCGAAGGCGAGATCGGCCGGCATTTTGATCTCGGCCTTCGCGGGTTTTGGCGCGACCTTTTCAACATTGGCAATCGTTTCTGGCTGCACCTCCGCCTGTGCCTTCAGAGCGGCGTCGCCAAGATCGATCAACGGCTTTGCGCCGTTGCGGCCGCGGATCGTCCGCGCCGCTTTCTCAGTGCTGCCATCGGCAACCACGCCCTGATCCGGCTGCGCATCATCGGCATCGTCATTGGCAGCACTGCCGCTTGCCTTGGCCAGCGCGTCGGAGAAGCCGTTCTTTTGGCCGGCGGCATCGTCTTTTCCGGCCGGTCGCGCAGATTTCGCAATCGCGGCGGACTCCGCACCGGGGGCTCCGCCCGAGACGCTCATATCCATCATTGTTCGTTGCCTTCCTGCGCCAGAAGACCGTCGATCTCGTCGAGCTTGGATCGATTGGTCGTCACAAATGCGTTGAATGAGGGGTCGGTATCCCGGCTTTGGCCAGTCGATGCCACACCTCCTGGAACAGGCTCGGGAAGCGCGCTTGGCGCTCCCGGTTGCGTAGCTATAGCCACAGCCTTTTCAGAAGTGATTTCTTGATGGTCAGTGTTAGGATCTGAGGCTTGCGTCAGGCTTGCCGGGTCGGGAGCACGCAGGATCTGCTCGGCAACCGAGCGCGCCGCCTCCTGCAGCGCCTGATCCCGCGGCGAAAGCGCGTTGCCGTCGATGCCGCTGACATTCTTCGCTGCCCGGTCGATATCCTCTGTCGGAAGGCCGGCCATACCGCCATAGAAATCCGCGAGCGGACCGAAGGCATTGTCGGTGCCGGCGCCCAGCGACTGCACACGTCCGACCGCCATGCGCGCCAGCTCCGGCTTGCCTGATATCGCGGCTGCGCGGGCAATGCGCAAATAGACCTCGCGCTGGCGCGGAGCGTCCATGAAGGACAGGATGTCGATGACGTCCTGTGGTTTCACGTCGTGATCGTGACCGACGACGAGCGTGACGAAAAGATCGGCGAACTGGCTGGCATAGGGCGAATGCAGGAAGCGTCTAACATAACGCTGCGAATAGGCCATTCCCTTATCAAGCATTCCCTTGTCGACGCAGATGGCAACGGAGCGGCGCAACGCCGCCTCCTCGACGATCGTACCGGGTGCTGCAAGACGCGCCTGGTCGTAGAGATCCAGCGCGTCAGCCGGTTTCGTCGCGATCAACACGTTGCCGCCGATCAGCGCAAGATAGGGGCCGATCTTCTTGTCGCGATATTCCCTGGCCGTCTCCACCAGCGTCTTGGCGACGAGGAGCCCCTTGCCGCTCAGATATTTGCGCAGCACATCGGTGACGCGGTTGTCGAAATAGCCGTTGACGTCGTGGGCAATCAGATATTCGAGCGTCTGGGGATTGCCGCCGCTCATCGCGTAGATCAGCGCTGCGTCGACATTGCGGTCGTCGTCGAACGTCGAAGGATCGACGGTGCGCAGCCGTTCGTCGATCGTACCCAGCATGAAGCGCTGCATCTCGCCGGCCGAATGATCGCCACTGACGACGGAATCCTGCACGAATTGCAACGACCGCAGCATCTTGTATGGCGCGAGATCATCCGGATCCTGTGCATTGCCTGCGGCCGGCGAAAGTATCGCCAGGCCAAGGGCCATAAATCCGACGTAGCGATGCTGCCGACGCGCCATTCGACTATCCTTGATCCGCCTGCACCAGAATCTCGATCCGGCGGTTGGTCGCGTTGAACGGGTCAGACGGCAGCTTCAGCCGACGGTCGGCGAAGCCGGAGACCTGCGAGATGCGTTTCTCGTCGAGCCCGCCGCGCACAAGCATGTAGTAGGCGCTCTGGGCACGATCCATCGAAAGCCGCCAGTTCTCGTTCTGCGTGCCCTTATACTGGCGCCCGTCCGTGTGGCCGCGGATGGCAACCGCACCACCCCTCGCCTTCAGGATCGCGCCGATCTTTTCCATGGCGAGCACCATCTCCTGGCGCGGAACTGCAGAACCGATATTGAACATCGGATCGTCGGTCTGGTCGGAGATGCTGACCAGCAATCCGCCCTCGGACGCCGTCACGCTCAGGCCTTCGGCGAGCTTGCCTGCAACGCCGCCGATCTGCTGGGCGATCTCTGCCTGCAGTTGCTCGGCTTCCTTCTGCTGCTGCTCGGTCTCGGCGGCGCGCTTGTCCGCATCCTTCTGGTGATCGGCGTCTTTCTGAGCTTCGGCCTTCTTGTTCTCGGGCGACTTGCCGGCTGGCGCCTTGCCGTCCTTGGCGTCGACCGCGCCCTTGGTTTCCTTGGTTTCCTTGGTTTCTTTGGTTTCTTTGGTTTCCTTGGCGGCCTTCTGATCGGTGGTCAGCGGTAAAGGCTTCATATCCTCGACCTTGGCGATCTCGCTTGTCTCGCTCTCGACCGCCTGCTGGTCGCTCTTGCCGGGCGGCAACGTCTTGCCGGCCGTCGTGACCTCAACCTGTTTCGTCCAGAAATCCGGATCGAAGGGATCACGATAGGCCTCGCCGCCATCGGCGCCGGTGGCCGGGCCGGAATCGGCGGCGCCGCCGTCGCCCTTGGCGCTGACATTGGCCTGCTGGCCGACTTCCTGGGCGATTTCGGCCAGAACCGAATAAGGATTTTCGAAGAAATCGGCCTCGGAATAATTGGTTTGGTCGCCTGATGTCGATGTCTGGTCGTCACCATCGGCCGCAGCCTTGCCGTCGTTCGGATCTTCTTCCTTCTGTTTCGACTTCTCCTGCTTCTCCTCGCCCTCGGCGTTGTCGACGGGCTTCTTCAGGCCCTTCTCGGTCGGCTTTTCGTCGGAGAGTTTGATCGGATTGAAATAGGTCGCGACCGAGGCCTTGGTCTCCTCGTTGGCGGCATTGACCAGCCACATGACCAGGAAGAACGCCATCATCGCCGTCATGAAGTCGGCATAGGCAATTTTCCACGCACCGCCATGGGCGCCATCGTGATCACCGCCGCCATGTCTCTTGACGATGATGATCTCGTTCTTGCCGTGGTGGTGGTTTTCGCCTTCGCTCATTCGAGAACTTTCTTCAAGCTGGCCGCCCAGGCGGACATACGGGTGACGATAACGGAATCACCGATTTCGACGGCAAGATCGATATCGTCGGTCTCAATGTGGCGAACCGCGCTGGCATGTTCACCGAGCTCGGCCTTCAAGATGTCGAAAAGCCGGGTCGGCCCCCTGACGACGACCGCTCCAGCCGCGCCTTCGAGGATCGCGTCACGCAGCAGAAAGGCGAGGCTCTCGGCAGCCTTGGCGGCAAGCGCCTCGGTCATCACAGGCGCGATGGCAACGGCGGCGCCGGCGCTGACCAGCTGCGCGACCTCTTCGGCGATATCGCGGATGCGGGATGCAATGACCGCCGCCGCCTCGACTTCGTAACGCAGCTTCAGCTCTTCGAGTTCACGCGCATGGACCTCCGCCAGCATCCGCGCCTCGAGTTCGTATTTCTCAGTCAATTCCACGGTCGCTGCGGCATGACCTTCCGCATAGGCTTCGCGGCGCTCCGCCTCGACGTCGATCGCCGGTTCGCTCGGCATTTCGGGGAAAGGGTCGCCGCCGAAATCGTCCATATCAAGGATCGGCGCTGACGATTCCGGTTCACCGAAATCCTTCAAATACCGGGAAAGCGTAATGCTCATAAAAAACCATCCAGCATTCGGGAGGCATGCAACATGCCCGCCCCCGCCCAAAGTGACCTTGCGCGCCGGCATCTCCCTTCGAAACGGGCAAGGGCCTGACCCTGCGCCGGCACGGATTCGAACGATGCCTTCATGCCGGAAACTAAGAAGTCAAACTTGCGCGAGGATGAATGGCGCCGCCACCCGTGATCGCGCCCACCCCCTACTCCAGCAGGATCAGGACCTTGCTGGCGGCGGTGTTGAGGATCGAGATCGCTTCGACGGCCATCTGCTTCTGGGTTTCGATCGCCTTCTGCCGGATCGAAGCCTCGTCCATGTCGGTATCGACGAGCGCACCGACGCTCTTGTCGATCGAATCGGACAGATCGGCGGTATAGTCGATCTGATCGTCGATGCGGGTCTTCATCACGCCGATGGACGCGGCCGTCGTCGTCAGCGAGGAGAGCAGCGAGTCGGTGACGTCAAGCATGTCGGTAAGTTGCGCATCGGTCGTGCTCTTGCCAATCGCAATTTCCGTACCGATAGCCGGCGTGGTGGAATTGGCGTTCAGCAAATAGTAGTTCCGCGACGTCGTGCCGCTGTTATTGATGGCGTTGGCATCGACCGGCTTGGTCAGCAGGCCGCCGCTCGCATTGTTCTTATCGACGAGAATGGTCTGCGAGGATGGGAAATCGATGGTCTGGGCCTGATATTCGCCGGTCGGAGCGCGCACGAAACCAGAGATGACCTGCCAGTTCGGCGGCGCGGCGGTATCGCCGTTCAACAGCCAGTTTTCACCCGCAAACGACGTCGATTCAACGACCGTCTGCAGCTGTTCCTTGTACTCGCCGATCTCGGCGTTGATCTTGTCCTTGTCGGCGCCCGGCTCTCTTGCCGAAACCAACTTGGCGCGAATGTCGCCTATGAGATCGATCGCCGAGTTCATCGCCGTGTAGGTGGCATCCACCTTGGCAGCGCCGAGACCGAGCGCATCTCCGATCGTTCCGAGATTGGTGCTGTCCGAGCGCATGACGGTCGCGACCGACCAGTAGGACGCATCGTCGGCGGCCGTCTCGATACGATACCCCGAGGACACCTGCTGTTGGGTCTGGTTGGCTTCTTTGTTGATGCTGCGCAGCACCGCAAGCGCATTCACCGCGGCCGCGCTGGTAATCTTAACGGTCATCGACAGGTCTCGGAATCGGGGTGATAGGGCAGGCCGGATTGCCGGCGGCGACTGAAGTGGCGTCATGCCTCCGGCAGCGTTTCTACCGGCGTGTCGCAAAAGCAAATCAACTCGAGGCGAAGTTAACTCGATAACAACCTGTTGGGCAAGAGCGCAGCACTGAGCATGGCGCAGCGATCGAAGTGCCGACCAAGGCTTTGATATAAAAGAATAAACCGCGCCGTTTCGGGCGCGGTCCAGGAGGGTTTTCGATTGCTGCCAGACGATGGCGCAAGATTCGGTCCAGCTTCAGCGTCTGATTTAGCTGCGGAACAGCGTGAGGATGTTCTGAGCGCTGGAGTTGGCGATCGACAGTGACTGGATGGCCAGCTGCTGCTGCGTTTGCAGCGCCGTCAGCTTGCTCGATTCCTCTTCCATGTCGGCATCGACGAGGCGGCCGACGCCCGAGTCGATCGAGTCGCTGAGCGCGCCGACGAAGTTTTCCTGCAGCTCGATGCGAGTGGAAATCGAGCCGAGCTGCGACGCAGCCTTGGTCATCGCTTCGAGGCCGGCCTCGATTGAGGTCAGGGCCATGGCGATCTCAGGTGAGCCGAACGTGCTGATATCCATCGAGTAGATCGAGCCGATTGTACCGGATGATGTGCCGAGAATGCCGGAGCTCGTCTCGATCGTGCCAGTCGTGGTCATGCCGAAGAGGACGTTGCCTGCGGAGCCCGAGTTGAGAATGTAGTCCGTTGTCTTGACCGAGACATTGCCGTTGCCATCGCGCACGAAGGTGGAAACGACGCTCTTGGTGCCGTCAGCGCCGGCAACCCAATTTTCACCGGAGAAGGAAGCCGATTGCGCGATGCTCAGGAGCTGCTGCTGCAGCTGGCTGATTTCTTCCTGAATCTTGGTCTTGTCGACGCCCTTTTCGGTCGCGGCAACGATCTTCGCCTTGATTTCGCTGATGATGTCGATGGCGCTGTCCATGGCAGAGTAAGCGGTGTCGACCTTGGCGGCGCCGAGGCCGAGAGCGTCGGAAACGGCGGATAGTGCCTTGTTGTCCGAACGCATGGTCGTTGCGATCGACCAATAGGCGGCGTTATCGGCGGCCTTTTCGACGCGGTAACCCGACGATACGTGGTTCTGCGTCGTCTCAAGGCTGTCGTTGATGCCGCGGAGTGTCTGAAGAGCGGCCATCGCCGCGACGTTCGTCAAAATGCTGGTCATAAAATGATTGCCCCTTGTTGGCAGATGGAAAAAAGGGACATTCCGGAAAGCTACCGGGAACGGGGACCAGCCTCATGCCTGTTAACCGGTTCTTAAATTTGGTTAACCCGCCGTCTCGTTGACCGCAGAAGACAGCATTATGGTTAATCAACAGTTAACGGAACCTAAAAAAGCCGCGCTCCATGGAAGCGCGGCTCGATTCCTGGCTGCCTGCCGGAGACCGGCGGGCCAATATTTCCAAGGGCTATTAGCCGCGGAACAGCGTGAGGATGGTCTGCGAAGAGGAGTTCGCGATCGACAGCGACTGGACCGCCAGCTGCTGCTGGGTCTGCAGGGCGCTGAGCTTGGAGGACTCTTCTTCCATGTTGGCATCGACGAGACGGCCGACACCGGAGTCGATCGAGTCGCTGAGAGCGGATACGAAGTTTTCCTGCAGTTCGATGCGCTTGGAGATCGAGCCGAGCTGAGCGCCGGCGCTGGTCATGGCCTTCAGAGCCGATTCAACGTTGGTCAGAGCCGACTGGATCTGGCCGAGGGTGAAGTTGGTGATGTCCATTGCATAGACAGAACCGGTCGCACCATTCGAAGTACCGAGGATACCCGTGGAGGTTTCGACCGAGCCGTTGCTCATGCCGAACAGAACGTTGCCCGTGGAGCTGTCGTCGAGAATATAGTCGGTCATCACGACCGAAACGGCGTTGGAGCCGTCGCGGACGAACGAGGAAACAACGTTCTTGGTGCCGTCAGCGCCGGCAACCCAGTTTTCACCGGAGAAGGAAGCCGACTGAGCGACGCTCAGGAGCTGCTGCTGCAGCTGGCTGATTTCTTCCTGGACCTTGGCCTTGTCGACGCCGTTTTCAGTGGCGGCAACCAGCTTGGCCTTGATGTCGCCGACGACGTCGATGGCGCTGTCCATGGCGGAGTAAGCGGTGTCGACCTTTGCAGCGCCGAGGCCGAGAGCGTCGGAAACAGCCGAGAGAGCCTTGTTATCAGAACGCATGGTCGTTGCGATCGACCAGTAAGCAGCGTTGTCGGAAGCCTTGCCGACGCGATAGCCGGACGAAACGTGGGCCTGGGTTTCCTGGAGACCCTGGTTGATGCCACGAAGAGTCTGGAGGGCTGCCATTGCAGCGTTATTGGTGTTGATGCTCGTCATAGTTTGCTTGCCCCTTGTTGGCAGATTTTAAGAAGGGACATTCCGGATTTTCGGCCGGCCCACAGCGATCAGCATCATGCCTGTTAACCATCTCTGTTAGGGTTAACTCGCCGTTTCGATGGGCCTAGAAAACAGCAAGATGGTTAAGGAAAGCTAAATCAGGATCGGAAATTAATCAAAAATATCTGAGACTTAGAAGGTTTTTCATTAACCTTATATTAAAACATTTCGCGGCCGGGGATGACCCGGCCGCGAAACTTGGAAACCTTGTGCCGACCGGTCTTAACGGAAGAGCGACAGGATGTTCTGCGAAGAAGAGTTCGCGATCGACAGCGACTGGATCGCCAGCTGCTGCTGGGTCTGCAGGGCGCTGAGCTTGGAGGACTCTTCTTCCATGTTGGCATCAACGAGACGGCCGACACCGGAGTCGATCGAGTCGCTGAGAGCGGACACGAAGTTGTCCTGGGCGTCGATGCGGCTGGAGAGCGAACCGAGAGCAGCGCCGGCGCTGGTCATGGCCTTCAGAGCCGATTCAACGTTGGTCAGAGCCGACGCGATCTGGCCTGAGGTGAAGTTGGTGATGTCCATTGCGTAGACAGAACCGGTCGCACCATTCGAAGTACCGAGGATACCCGTGGAGGTTTCGACCGCGCCGCCGCTCATGCCGAACAGAACGTTGCCCGCGGAGCCGCTGTTGAGAACGTAGTCGGTCGTCTTGATCGAAACGGCGTTGGAGCCGTCGCGGACGAACGAGGAGACGACGCTCTTGGTGCCGCTAGCGCCGGCAACCCAGTTTTCGCCGTTGAAGGAAGCCGACTGAGAGATGCTCAGGAGTTGCTGCTGCAGCTGGCCGATTTCTTCCTGCACCTTGGCCTTGTCGACGCCGTTTTCAGTGGCGGCAACCAGCTTGGCCTTGATGTCGCCGACGACGTCGATGGCGCTGTCCATGGCGGTGTAAGCGGTATCAACCTTGGCAGCGCCTACGCCGAGAGCGTCGGAAACAGCCGAGAGAGCCTTGTTGTCAGAACGCATGGTCGTTGCGATCGACCAGTAAGCGGCGTTGTCGGAAGCCTTTTCAACGCGATAGCCGGACGAAACGTGGTTCTGCGTCTGGTTGAGGCCCTGGTTGACGCTACGCAGCGTCTGGAGAGCGGCCATTGCGGAAGTATTCGTGTTAATGCTTGTCATAAGTCTGTCCCCTGGAAAACTAGATACAAAAAGGAGGACATACCGGACTATAGTACCGGCGATGACGGACCAGCTTCATGCTACTCGGCGCCTTTTTTGTTTGGCCCAAACCCGTCATGTCCAGGGCAATCTCGCAGCCAATGCTTGCCAACTCCTTAAAAATACAGGGCCCAGACCGGCTCCTCGCGGGCATAGTTAATGCTTGCTGAATATATTCCTTGGCATCCTATTTTTCTTGAAAACCAAGCGCTTTCCCTAGGCAAAGTCGGCATTTTCCCGCAAAAACAGAGGCTCATCAAGCGCACCGGTTTCAAGCAAGCTTCGAATGCCAATGTGGCAGGCGCCGGGATAGCACCATCGGACCGAACCGCCCCGTTTTGCGGCGGACGGCCTGTCCGTGCCTCGGCGGTCGACGCCAGAACATTTCCTTCACGGAGTTGGGTTTTGAACAGCAAAGTTTCGTTCTCTGCGGCATCCAAGGATTACCAGATGGGCCGCTACACACAGTCCTTGGCGACGCTCAATCAGCTGATGGATATTCAGCAGGACGCCAAGACCTATGCGTTGCTGGCCAAGAACCTCGTGCAGCTCGGTTTCAAGGCCGATGCCGCGAAAGCCTATGGCCTGGCCGGCAGCTGCGAAGGACCGAATTCCTACGAATACCAGAAGCAGGCGGCCAAGCTGCACTACGAGACCGGCAGCGAGGACGATGCTCTGCTGATCGCCATGCGAAACCTTAGCAAGGCGCAGGAAGACCCGGAACTCGCCTTCATCATCACCGCGATCTATCTGAAGCGGCAGCAGCGCGATATCATCCGCCCGTTCAAGACGGTGCTGTCGCAGAGTGCCAATCCCGATCATATGCGCCTGGCAGCCCTGCTTCTGAGCGACGATCTGAACGACGCAACCAACCAGAGCCTGTCGCGTAACCTCTTCAAGCGGTTTCCAGGCAATCTCGCATTCCGCTTCCTGCATCTGGTTTTCGCTCGCGAATTCAATGAGTTCGAAGAGGCAAGTAAACACCAGGCGGTGATCGATGCCTCACTCGCAAAGGGCGATGTCGAGATCCTGCGCAAGGATAACCCGTTCTATCATCTGCACTGGTGCGGCAACGAGGATTTCAATCGATATGCGACAATCGGCACCACTCCCCTCAACCCGGAACGGGTGGCCTTCCGCCGCAACCAGCCGCACAACTGGTCGGACAAGATCCGGATCGGCTACATGTCATCTGACTTCTGGGACCGCCACGCGACGATGAAGCTCTTGCAGCGCATCCTCGAACTGCACGACAAGGACCGGTTCGAGGTGACGCTCTTCTGCCATACAGGCCCTGAGTACCTCAAGCATAACAATACCGACCGCAGCCGCTGGGGCCGGGTCGTCACCGTTCACGGCTTCTCCGACCAGGGGATGCTCGCAGCGGTACGCGAGCATAATATCGACATCATGGTCGACCTGAAGGGTCATACTTCAGGCAGCCGCGCGTCGGCCTTCAATTTGCCGCTCGCGCCGGTGCATGTCGGCTGGCTCGGTTTCCCCGGCAGCACGGTCAATATCGATCTCGACTACGTCATCGGCGACCATTCGGTATTGCCCGAGGTGGCCAAGCCCTTCTACCATGAGAAATTCTGCCGGCTGCCGGAGAGCTACCAGCCGAACGACCCGATGCATCGCCCGAAGCCGCGCCCTGTCAGCCGCGAGCAGCTCGGCCTGCCGGAAGACGCCTTCATCTTCGCGTCCTTCAACGGCAACCGCAAAATCACGCCGGAGACGATCGACAGCTGGTGCCGCATTCTCAAGCGCGCGCCGAACAGCGTGCTCTGGCTGATGGCGAACACGCCGCGCAACCAGGCGAACCTCCTGAAGCAATTCCAGGCGGCAGGGATCTCCGCCAAGCGGATCATCTTCTGCCCGCGCGCGCCCTATGAAGAGCACATCGACCGTCAGCAGGCGGCCGACATCGGCATCGACACCTTCCCCGTCAACGGCCACACGACCACCTCGGAGCAACTCTGGGGCGGCCTGCCGGTCCTGACCGTCAAGGGCACCAACTTCGCCTCACGCGTCAGCGAGAGCCTGCTCAGGGCCATCGACCTGCCCGAACTCGTTGCAGCCGACCTGCAGGCCTATGAGGATCTTGCCGTCGAACTGGCGCAGAACCCCGTGCGGATCGCGCAATACAAGGCGCATCTCAAGGAGAAGCGCTATATCGCGCCGCTCTTCGATGCCGAACGGTTCTGCGACCATCTGGAGCAGGCCTATGAAGCCATGGCCGACCGTGCCAAGCAGGGTCTTGCACCCGATCACATGGACATTCCGGCGCTGCCGCCGCGCACGGCGCCGTTCGCGGCCGAGTGAGGGCTTTTCGATCCGCATAAAAGAACCCGCCGGAGCGATCCGGCGGGTTTCTCATTGGCGAATATCAACCGGCGGCAGCCGGTCAGTTGAACGAACGCACCAGGCTGCCGACCAGCAGGTTCCAGCCGTCGATCAGCACGAAGAAGAGAATCTTGAAAGGCAGCGAGATCGAGGTCGGCGGCAGCATCATCATGCCCATCGCCATGGTGATGGTCGCGACGATCAGGTCGATGACGAGGAACGGCAGCACGACGAGGAAGCCGATCTCGAAGCCGCGGCGAATTTCGGAAATCATGAAGGCCGGGATCAGCACCCGATAGTCGATCGGATTGGTCGTCTGGATATTCTGTCCGCGTTCGCGCGCCAGATCGACGAAAAGCGCCAGATCCTTGTCGCGGGTATTGGCCGCCATGAAGGTGCGGAAGGGTTCGGCGATACGCTGGACCGCCTCGGTCTCATTGATCTGATTGGCAAGCAGCGGCTGCACGCCGTTCTGCCAGGCCTGATCGAAGGTCGGCGACATGACGTAGAAGGTCATGAACAGCGACAGCGACAAAAGGATCATATTGGAAGGCGTCGAAGAGAGGCCCATCCCTGAGCGCAGGATCGAGAAGGCGATGACGAAGCGCGGGAAGCTCGTCACCATGATCAGGATGCCCGGCGCGACCGAAAGAATGGTCAGCAGGCCGAATGTGCGGATGATCCAGGCGGCGACGGAGCCATCGACCGGGACGTTCAACAAGTCAGTCGGCAGCTGCTGTGCCACCGCCAGTTCCGGTACCGCCATCATGGCGGCAAGGAAAACTATGAGACGAATCATTCGATGACAAATGTCCTGAACATGACCTTCGATACCCGCCCTTGCGAGCGAAGGTCAACACGTTCCTGTATGTCATCCTTGAGATATTGAAAGCCGCGCGGCCCCTCGATCTGCTGAAGGGAAACGGTTCTGATATAGGCGAGGATATCCTGATGAATATCCTCTGAAACCTTGACATCCGGCGGCCCGTTGAACAGCAGCGCGACTTCGAGTCGGACCCAGTTTTCCGAGGGGTAGGCGAGGTTCGAGGTGATCGGCTCGAGTTGGACGACGTTGTTGGCCTCGGTCGAGATCCGCGCCAGACCTTCCTCGGCCTTCTTCTTGGCCTCGGCACCCTTGGCCTGCTCGACCTCCTTGGCACCCTTGATGTTGGGTGCGACGATCGTGCCGACCGCCCAGCCGCCGCCGGCGCCGACGAGCGTCAGGACGGCGATGCCGATGATCGTCATCAACGAGCCGGATTTCTTGTTCGGTTGACCTGCGCTTACGTCTGGCTCTGCCATCGTCGTTCAGCCTCAAAGCGGCGAGAAAAGATCGACGGCCTGCTGGCCGCGCGGAGGCTGCTGCACTTCCATCAGGCGGCCACGGCCGCCGTAGGAGATGCGGGCTTCGGCAATCTTGTCATAGGAGATCTGATTTTCGGCATTGACGTCCTGCGGACGAACGATGCCGGCGACGTTCAGGATGCGCAGTTCCTGGTTCAGGCGGACTTCCTGCGAGCCCGATATGACGAGGTTGCCGTTTTCGAGAATGCCGGTGACGACGGCGGCGACCAGAAGGGTGAGCTTGTCGGTGCGCTCGATCTTGCCTTTGCCGTCGGTGCTGGTGTCGGACCCATAGGTCAGGTCGGTCTTGGACTCGGGCGTCCAGCCGAAGATCTGGGCGTTGACGTCCCAGTTCATGCCGCTCGAATTCTTGCGGCTGCGGTTGGTCTCGTTGTCGAAGGAGCCTTTGTCGTTGATCTGGATGTCGACGGTCAGGATGTCGCCGACGTTGAGCGCGCGCGCGTCCTTGAAAAGTGCGGCCTGCGAATCGCTCCACAATGAATAGCCTTGCGCGACGGCGCGCGGCTGCTTCGGATAAAGCGCCATCTGCGGCGTCTGGCCATAGGCGAGGCCGCTGCCGATCGGGCTCATGGCAGGCGCGCGGCCGATCTCGCTGACAGCCGTCGGAGACTGGCAACCTGCAAGGAGTGCGAGGGCGGCGATCGCGGCCGGGAAACGCATATTCATGAGGGATCCTTCGACGTGTTGGGATCGGACGCACTGGCAATGACGCTGGCGATGACAGCGGCCTTCTGCGGGTCCATCTCGTTGAGGATGAGGCTCGACTGACGCGGGCCGAGCCGCATGATCACGGCAGAAGCCACCTCGATCTTCATGTCCTGCAACTGTAGGGCGGCCGCATCCGGTTTCATCTTCCTGTAGATCTCGGTGAGGCCGGCTTCCGCCTGCTTCAGGAAATCGTCGCGCCGCTTCAGCCAATCCTGGTATTCGGCCTTGCGCTTGTCCATCTCCGCCATGCGGGCGTCGATATCGGCGCGAAGCTTTTCCAGTTCCTGCTTCTGCAAGAGGTAACGCTGGTCGCGGGCGGGATCGGCAATGTTGGTGCAGAATTGCTTGACCTCGTCCTGGGAGATGATGTCGCCAGCCGGCGCATGTTCCTGCGCGAAGGCGCCGGGGATCGACAGAAGGACGAGGCCCGCGGCCGGCAGCGCCAACCGGCGCAGCAGTTGCAGAACCGTCATGTCACGGTTGATGATATCGATCATTGCAGCACAAGCTCCGCCTGCAGGGCTCCCGCCGACTTGATGCCCTGGAGAATGGCGATGATGCCATCCGGTTTCACGCCGATATTGTTGAGGCCGGCGACGAGAGTCCTGAGGTCGGGGCCGTCGATGATGGCGACGCGCCCGCCGGTCTGCTCGGCGGAAATATCGGTCTGCGGCTGGACGGCGGTCCGGCCTTGCGAGAAGGGTTCGGGCTGAATGATCTGCGGCGTCTCGGTGACCTGAACCGTCAGCGTGCCGTAGCTGACGGCGACCGGCGAGACGCGGACGTCCGAGCCGATGACGATCGTTCCGGTGCGTTCGTTGATGACCACCTTGGCCGGCGTGTCGGTCTCGACGATGAGATTTTCGATATCGGCCATCAGCCGAGTGAGATCGGCCGTGCGCGGCTTCTGGATCACGACTTCCTGCGAATCCTTGGCTTCGGCAACCGGGCCGCCGAAGCGCGCCGAGGCATAACCGTTAACGATGTCGGCGATACGAATCGCCGTCGAGAAGTCAGGGTTACGCAGCTGCAGGACGAGATTGACAGAGTCCTCGAAGCGGGACGGCAGTTCGCGCTCGATAATCGCGCCGCCCGGAACGCGGCCGGCAGTGGTGACGCCTTCGGTCACGGTCGCCGCCTGGCCCTGCGCCTGAAAACCGGAAACGATGGCGGCACCCTGCGCAACGGCATAGATTTGTCCGTCGGCGCCGGAAAGCGAGGTCATGACGAGCGTGCCGCCGCGCAGCGACGTCGCATCACCGAGCGAGCTCACCGTCACGTCGATACGGCTGCCGGGGCTTGCGAAAGGGGGCAGGTTGGCGGTGACCATCACGGCCGCGGTGTTCTTGGCGTTGGACTGGCCGCCCTGCGTCGAGATGCCGAGATTCTGCAGCATCGCGCGCATCGACTGTTCAGTGAAGGGCGAGGACCGGAAGCCGTCGCCGGTCCCCTGGAGGCCGACAATGAGTCCATAACCGATCAGCTGGTTATCGCGGCCGGCCTGAAGGGAGGCGATGTCCTTGATGCGGGAGGTCAGCGCCCAGGCGGGCGCGACATCAGCCAAACTCATGGCGAGAACCGCGACAAGAGTGACGAAACGGAAGAACAGTTTCATTTTGCCCTCACATGGACCGTGCCGTCCGCAAGCACCGTGCCGCTGACGATGACGCCGGAATCCATATTGCGGGCGCGGACGACCTGCCCGGTCGCGCCGTCTTCAAGCGGCGTGCCAGCGGCGGAAATCGTCATCGCACCGAGCGTGAAGACCAGGCGAATCGAAGAGCCGCGGGTCACCGTATAGGCCTCGCGCAGGGCCGAGACCGAGATCGTGCGGCCCGGTAACAGCGTGCGTTTGGAAACCATGCCTTCGACCTGCGAAACGGATTTGGCATAATCGCCGGCGAGGTTGGGGTTGGTGACCTCGACTTCCTGGAGCTGGCTGGCCGACAATGTGTCGCCGGGGTAGATGATCGTGGTCGGGACGACGGCATAACCCATGCCGGCATCCGCCGACGCGGGCAAGACAATGCCCGCGACTGCGATCGTGGCTGCTGCCACCCATCCTGAGATGTGTCCTGCCCGGCAAAACATCATGTTTCGGCCCTTCCCTTACTTCAGGTTCTTGCTGACGATGGAGGCCATTTCATCAGCGGTGGTGATCACCTTGGAATTCATTTCGTAAGCGCGCTGGGCCGAAATCAACTCGGTGATTTCCTTCACCGGGTCGACGTTTGAGGATTCCAGATAGCCCTGTTTCATGTAGGCGAAACCTTCCTCATCGGGATTGCCGATGACGGCTTCGCCGGAGGCCGGCGTCTCCTGGAAGAGATTGTCGCCGAGCGGCTGGAGACCCGCCTCGTTGACGAAGTCGGCAAGCGTCAGCTGCCCGAGCACGGTCGCCGCCGCCGCACCCGGCAGCTTGGCCGAGACTTCGCCCGAGCGGCTGATCGTCAGCTCGGTCGAGCCGGTCGGAATAGTGATGCCGGGAAGGACCTCGTAGCCATCGATGGTGACGAGCTGGCCCTGGTCGTTCTTGTTGAAGGCGCCGGCGCGGCTGTAAAGCGTCGTACCGTCGGTTGACTGGATCTGGAAGAAGCCCTTGCCGATCAGCGCCACGTCGAGATCGTTGCCGGTCTGGGTCAGTTCGCCCTGGAGATGCAGGTTGCGGACCGCCGAGGTCTGGACGCCGAGGCCGATATTGGCACCTTCCGGAACGACGGCCTGGTTGGCACGGTTGGCGACACCCTTGGCACGTTCGGTCTGGTAGAGAAGATCGGAGAATTCGGCGCGGGCGCGCTTGAAACCCGTCGTATTGATGTTCGCGATATTGTTCGCGATGACTTCCAGATTGGTCTGCTGGGCATCCATGCCCGTTGCTGCGATGGCGAGCGCTCTCATGTGTTCGTCCTCAAATCAGTTACATCTGCATCTTGGTGACTTCGAGAAAGGCCGAGACGACCTTGTCGCGGATGGAAATCGCGGTCTGCAGCGTCTGCTCGGCCTGGAGCATGGAATCGACGACTTCACGCGTCGTCGCCGTTCCCTTGATGCCGGCAAAGGACATGCTTTCCGCACCCTTCAGGCTGCTGACCGCGTCGCTCGCCATGTTGCCCATGACGGAGGCGAAGCTCATGCCGTTGGCGGCACCCGCGGTGCCCGGCATGGCGGCGGCAGACGAGGAGGCGGAATTTTCGGTGTCGACGGCGCCAAGCGCACGGGTCATCGACAGGTTGCTGACATTCTGGACGCTGCTGATCATTGATTATTGGCTCTTCAGGAGGTCGATCGTGGAGGAGATGAGATCGCGGGTCTGTTTGATGGTCTGCAGATTGGCGTCATACGAGCGATTGGCTTCGCGCATGTCGGCCATCTCGACCAGGATGTTGACGTTCGGCAGCTTGACGACGCCCTTCTTGTCCGCGGCCGGATTGCTGGGATCGAATTCGGTGCTGAAGTCGCCTTCGTCGACGCCGACCTTCTTGACGCCGACCGTCTCGACGCCGCTGGTGCGATCCATCTGCTGGCCGAAGGTGATCGTCTTGCGCCGATAGGGCTCGGCGCCGGGTGTGTCGCCGGTCGAGCGGGCGTTGGCGATGTTTTCCGAGACGATGCGTAACCGCGTCGACTGCGCCTCGAGCCCGGAACCGGCGATTTTCATTGCTGCTGAAAGCGGATCCATGACTTTTACTTCCTGACGGTCATCAACATCATGCGATTGAAGGAACTGACCAGCGACGTGTTCAGATCGTACTGGCGCTTGATATCGCCGGACTTGGAAAGCTCCTCGGCCAAACCGACCGTATTGCCGGATTCCTGGACGCCGATTTCCTGGTCGAGTGCGGCCTCCTTGACGTCGATATCGCCGCTGTTGCTGAAATCGTTACCGCTGAGATGCGCCGGATTGGTGCGCGCCATGGCGATGTCGGACTTGTCGAGCACCGCGTCAAAGGGCGTGACGTCCTTGGCGTGGAACTTCGGGGTATTGGCATTCGCGATGTTGCCGGCAACAACCTGCTGACGGATCGTCAGCCATTCCGCCTGTCGCGAAGCCAAGTCGAAAAGTTGGATTGGTTGCATGAAACTCTCCGTTTTTACTGTCCCGAACCTAGTGCGGTAATCTTGCGTGGGACTTACGGGAATTCAGGCTTCGAGAGGCTTTTCTGCGAACGCCGCCGCCATCGAAAGAACAGGGGCAAAAGAACAGGGGCTCCGGCCGGTTCGCGGCGGAGCCCCTGTTGCCTGGATTTGCGGCCAGGCTCAGTTGTTCTGGTAGGTCTCACCCTTTGAGGTGACGATCACCCATTTGCCATCGCGCTGCTCAAGTGTCGCAAGGCGGCTTTCGTCGGGCAGGATCGAGCCGATGCGCACCACATACATGCCGGAGGGATCCTCGATCAGCGCCCGGCCGTTGGAGACGTGCAGCAGGCGAAAAGAAGACTTCCCGGGGAAGGGCTGATCCTCCAATATGGGGCCGCCATCGCGCTCCTTGCCGAGATCGGACACCGTTGCGGTCGTCAGCGGATCGATCGGCGGGGCCTTCTTGTCCCCCTCGTTCTTGTTGACCATGGCAAGCGGCGAGACGCTAAAGACATTGCGGGCCGGCCAATCCGGCAGTTCGCGCGAATTGCTGCTGGTGGCAACATTGATGCCGAACTTGTCCGCGTTGAAGAACACGTACCAGGGGAAAAAAGCGGAGGCGCCGGCAAGCGCCAGGCCGCTGAAGGTCAGCACACGATCCAGGATGACGGTTTTCCTGCGCTGCTTCAGGGAAGCGATGCGTTCGTCGTCGAATTCAGCCACGTCTAGCCTCTCCTCTGAATGGGTGCGCCCTGATTGCCCATGCCGGCCGCAGCCTTGAGTGCGCCGGCGAGATCGGCGAAGGCATCAAGCGAGTCGCGATCCCCCGGAGACTGTTTCAGAACGTCGTAAATGATCGGCACCTGCTTGATCGCCATGTCGAGATCGGGGTCGGCCCCCTGGCGGTAACCGCCGATCATGCGCAGGTCGCGCGTCTCTTCAAAACGATGGATCAGCACCTTCAGCCGCGACACCAGCTTTTCCTGATCCGGCGTCCAGGCCTTGCGGGCAAGACGCGAGATCGAGGCGAGCGGATCGATCGGAGGATAACGCCCCTCTTCGGCGAGACTGCGCTGCAGGACGATATGACCGTCGAGGATGCCGCGCGTCGAATCGGCAATCGGGTCGTTGTGATTGTCGCCGTCGACAAGGATCGAGATGATCGCCGTGATGGTGCCGGCGCCCTCGGGGCCGGGGCCGGCGCGTTCCAACAGGCGCGGCAGCTCGGTGAAGACGGAAGCGGGATAGCCGCGCGCGATCGGCGGCTCGCCGGAGGCGGTCGCCACCTCGCGGATCGCATGGGCGAAACGCGTGACACTGTCGACGATGAAGAGAACGTTCTCGCCCTTGTCGCGGAAATGTTCGGCGATGGTGACGGCCGTCAGCGGCGCCATCTTGCGCAGCATCGGGCTCTCATCGCTGGTTGCGACGACGGCGATCGCCTTCCTCATATTGCTGCCGAGCGTATCCTCGATAAATTCGCGCACCTCGCGGCCGCGCTCGCCGACGAGCGCAATGACAACCTTGTCGAAAGCATCGGCGCGGGCGAGCATGGACAGGAGCGTCGACTTGCCAACACCGGAGCCGGCGAAGATGCCGAGGCGCTGCCCGAGGCAGAGCGGCGAGAAGATGTCGATGGCGCGAACGCCGGTCTTGAAGCCGGTCTCGACACGCTTGCGGGTCATCGAGGGCGGCGCGGTATTGGAGATCGAGCGGCGATCGAGCCCCTCGGTGATCGGACCCAGCCCGTCGATCGGCTCGCCGAGCGAGTTGACGGTGCGCCCACACCAGCTGTCCGACGGCGAAATGCGGAAGGCGCCCTTGCGGATCACGGTATCGTGGATGCCGATCGGCTCGCCGGGTTCGATCGGGCAGACATAGATCAGCTCCGGTTCGACGCGCACGACTTCGCCGAGATGGATGCCGGTCGCGGATTTATGGGCCACGAACTCGCCGAGACGAACATGGCGGGAGAGACCGTGAACCGTGTAGTGGCCGGCGGCGATGGTCTGCACGCGACCGCCATGGGCAACCGCAAATTCCGGCGATGCGTATCGGTCGACGAGGTTCGCCAGGTGCGCCAGCTTCGGGGAAAGGCCGTCCTCAGACAGTAGCGTGGTGCTCATGCTTTAACTCTCGCCCTAAAATACGCCGCGTGCAGCTTGCTGCATGCGACGTATTTTTGGTCTTTGTTCTTGTGCATGTCGTCCTTCCAAAACCGCCGGACACTTTTGAGCGACATGCATTAGCGGCTGCCCCCAAGTGTCTGGACGGCTTCCTTGAAGGAATCTTCGCTGTCGCGCATCAGCGACGAGACGCTTTCGAAGGCGCGGTTGACTTCGATCAGCTGGGTGATTTCACGCATGGCGTTGACGTTGGAGTTTTCGAGATAACCCTGCTCGACACCGACATTGAAGCGGTCGACGACGGCGCGCGGCTGGTCGGTGGTCATGATGCCGCTGTTTTCGTAGCGCAGGTAACCCTTGCTGATATCGGCCTCGAACAGGCCGAGGGAGCCGACCTGGCGGCCGCCCTGATAGATGATGCCGTCGGTGCCGACGGCGGGCTCGCCCCCTTTGGTGTTGAGCTGGATCGGGGCACCGCCGGCATCGAGAACCGGGTATCCCCGGATCGAAACAAGTTCGCCGGTTTCCTTGATGGTGAAGCGGCCATCCCTCGTCAGCACGCGGCCGGCCGGCGTATCGAGCGAAAACCAGGCATCACCCTTGATGGCGAAATCGAGCATGTTGCCGGTGTGCTGCAGTTCGCCGTTTCCCTCGTTCAGGTAGTCGTTGCCTTGGGAAACGAAGGCGACCTTGGTGTTCAGCTTGTTCTTGGTATTCGCCACCATTTCGTCAAACTTCACCTCAGTAGCGCGAAAACCGGTCGTATTCACGTTCGCCATGTTGTCTGCGATGGTGTTTAGACGCTTTTCGAGGGCCATCTGCGACGACAGAGAAACATAAAGACCGGATTGCATGTCGGTAAGCTCCAAGCATTGGCGATGAACGGGACGAAAAGCCGGGCGTCGTCACATCTGGTTCGGCCGGGATTTCGCTGAGGCAGCATCTCAGAAACGGGTGCGGGCACCCATTCGTCTCCTTTAGACTGACGGCAGATGCTTGCGCGAAGCTGGCACGCGGAAATGCTTGGCGACCGGGCCTTTCATCAGCCTCACGCAAGGCAGAAACCCTATCCGTCTCAAAGAAAAGCAACGTTCAGATTGGGCTGACGATGAATATCATTATCGGATTTATAGTGACTTGCGGCTGTATCGTCGGCAGCTTTATGGCGATGGGCGGCGAAGTGGATGCGCTGCTCCAGCCCTTCGAATTCCTCATCATCGGTGGCGCCGGCCTCGGCAGCTTCATCATGGCGAACCCGATGAAGGTGGTGAAGGATTCCGGCAAGGCGCTCAGCGAAGCCTTCAGGCACGCCGTGCCGAAGGAACGCAACTATCTCGATACGCTCGGCGTGCTCTATTCGCTGATGCGAGACCTGCGCACCAAGTCGCGAAACGAGATCGAAGCCCATATCGACAATCCGGCCGAATCGACAATTTTTCAGTCGGCTCCGACGGTTCTGAAGAACAAGGAGCTGACGGCGTTCATCTGCGACTACGTCCGCCTGATCATCATCGGCAACGCCCGCAGCCACGAGATCGAGGCGCTGATGGACGAAGAGCTCAACACCATCATGCACGACAAGATGAAGCCCTACCACTCGATCCAGATCATGAGCGATTCCTTCCCGGCGATCGGCATCGTTGCGGCCGTTCTCGGCGTCATCAAGGCGATGGCGCACATCAACGATTCGCCTGAGGTGCTCGGCCACCTGATCGGCTCGGCGCTCGTCGGCACCTTCCTCGGCATTCTCTTGTCCTACTGCGTCTGCTCGCCGCTGGTCTCCCAGATCAAGGTGGTGCGCAACAAGCAGCACCGTCTCTACGTCATCGTCAAGCAGACGCTGCTTGCCTATATGAACGGCTCGGTGCCGCAGGTCGCGCTCGAATACGGCCGCAAGACGATCTCGGCTTACGAGCGTCCGTCCATCGATGCGGTCGAGCAGGAAATGATGAACCCAGGTGGCGAAAACAAGGCGGCTTAAATGACTATGAGCAATGCTTCGCACGACAAACCGGCAATGGATCCTGCCCTCCTTGCCAAGCTGACAGGCGGGCTTGGCGACAGAGGCAGGGTCGCCAAGATCTGCAGTTCCTTCGGGGAAATCTACAGCGAATTCTTTCCCGACGTCATCAAAAGCGAGACCGGCCTCGACGTGACGGTCAACTATCTCGGCTGCGAGATCGGCTACAAGAACCACCTCATCGAAGACCTGAGCGCGAACGTCACACTCGTCGACGCGACGCTGCGCAACTGGTCGCAGAACATTACGCTTGCCTGCGGAAACGGCTTCGTCATCACGCTGATGGAGCATCTGCTCGGGGCCACAGCCGATACGATCGAGGAACCGGCCGAACGGCTGCTTTCGATCATCGAGCTCGATCTGGCGGTCATGGTCTTCGACAAGATTGCCAAGGTGCTGCGCTCGGCCGTCAACGCGCCGGGCGGTTTCGAACCGAGCCTTTCGGCCCCGCACGCCCATGACATGCGCGCCCGGCCGCCGGAGGATCGTCCGGACGAATTCGCGGCTGCCATCAACATGTCGATCACGCTTGCCGGCATCGTTTCGGAATTTTCGTTGATCGTTCCGCAGACGGCACTGCTCAAGACCAAGGTGACGCCGCCGAAGCCGAAACGCCAGGCCAGCAGCAACTCAGCGGAATGGACCGAACAGCTCGGCGATCAGGTCCGCCGCTCCCATGTCACGCTCGAGGCCAAGATCAGGCTGCAGGACTTGACGCTGCGGACAATATCGAAGCTGATGGTCGGCGACGTCATTCCGTTCCGCGACCACGGCGATGTGCGCGTCGAGGTCAGCGCCAACACCAAGGAATTGTATGTGTGCGAGTTCGGGCGCTCAGGCGAAAATTACATGGTCCGCGTCAAGGATACGATGAACTCGGATGATGAACTCATCCGTCATTTAATGAATTAATCGGTTCTCTGGCTTTTGGGCTGCAAAGGCAGTTTGAGGCAAGTTTCAACTGGAATAGTGATTTCATGGCTACGAAGAAAACACAGCAGAACAGCGACCTCTCCCTGGATCTTCCGGGCAGCGAAGCAGATCTCGACCAGGCGATCGACGATCTGCGCGGCGTGCTGAAGCAGGATGCCGATGGCGACCTGTCGCAGTTTGGCGACGACCTGCAGAGCGACCCCTTCGCAGCAGGAACGGACCTGGCGGCCTTTGGCGGCGAGACTTCGGAAACCCCCTTTGGCAGCGACGATTTCGGCGGCGACTTCGGCGGCGATGCCAGCCCGGCTGCCGGCATGGATTTCGGCAGCAGCTCCTCCTTCGAGGCGTCGCCGGCCCCGCTCGGCAGCGCTTTGAACTCCAACTTCGACCTGATCATGGACATTCCGATCGACGTCCAGATCATGCTCGGCACCAGCCGGATGCAGGTCTCCGGCCTGATGAACCTCAATGAAGGGGCGACGATCGCCCTCGACAAGAAGATCGGCGAACCGGTCGAGATCATGGTGAATGGCCGCAGGATTGCCCGCGGCGAGATTACGGTGCTTGATAACGACGACACACGATTCGGTGTGAAACTGATAGAAGTTTTGAGTACGAAAAAAGCCTGATCCCTGTGTGGGACGGAGAGGTTAGACCATGATGGACTTTGACGATTTCGGCGGCGCGCTAGCCGGGAAACCGTTGACCCAGGCTGAAAAGGCAGCGGCTGTTCTTCTCGCTATGGGAAAAGGAGTCGCCGGCCGGCTGTTGAAATATTTCACCCAGGCTGAACTACAGACCATAATCTCTTCCGCCCAATCGCTGCGCGCCATCCCGCCGGACGAACTGCTGTTGCTCGTCTCCGAGTTCGAAGACCTCTTCACCGAGGGCGCCGGACTGATGGATAACGCCAAGGCGATCGAGGCCATTCTGGAAGAAGGCCTGACGCCCGACGAGGTCGACAGCCTGCTCGGCCGCCGCACCGCATTCCAGGCCTACGAAACCTCGATCTGGGATCGCCTCAGCGAGGCGGAGCCGACATTCGTCGCGCAGTTCCTGCTGCGCGAACATCCGCAGACCGTCGCCTATATTCTTTCGATGATGCCCTCCTCCTTCGGCGCCAAGGTGCTGCTGCAGCTTCCCGACAATCGCCGCGCCGACATCATGAACAGAACGGTCAACATGAAGGCGGTCAGCCCGAAGGCTGCGCAGATCATCGAAAACCAGGTCATGACGCTGCTTGCCGAGGTCGAGGCAGAGCGTAATGCAGCCGGCTCGACGAAGGTCGCCGATCTGATGAACGAACTCGACAAGCCGCAGGTCGACACGCTGCTCACCTCGCTCGAATCGATCAGCCGCGAGTCGGTCAACAAGGTTCGCCCGAAGATTTTCCTGTTCGAGGACCTCATGTACATGCCGCAGCGCAGCCGCGTCATGCTGCTCAACGACATCTCGACGGATGTGCTCACCGTCGCTCTGCGCGGGTCGCCGCCCGAGATCCGCGAGTCGGTTCTCTCCGCCATCAGCCCACGCCAGCGCCGCATGATCGAATCGGATCTGCAGAGCGGCATGGGCGGCGTCAATCCGCGCGAGATCGCGATTGCCCGCCGCGCCGTGGCACAGGAAGCGATTCGCCTGGCCAATTCCGGCCAGATCGAGCTCAAGGAAAAGGAAGGCGACGCTTCGGCAGCCGCCTAAAGCGCATCGCGATCTTTAAGATTCGCTCCTCGCGCCTTAGGTCTCTAGTTTACGCATGTCGTTGTCGCACCGCTGCACACCATTGCGCGACATGCTTTGGCTCTTCGAGACTGTTGACAAATCCGGCATGCCGAAAGGCCGCTGTTGATCGCCGTGCCACAGGCGACTACCCTTCCCGCAACAGGCTGCGCTCTAAAGCGCGTCGCATGAAACTCGGTTCGTGCGACGCGCTTTAGGTCTTTGTTTTGATGCATGTCGTCATCCCAAACCGCTGCACGTTTTTGGGCGACATGCATTAGCTGCGGCCTATTTTTTTGACGGAGGCCCGCGACTTGGCAGACGATGACAAGGACAGCAAAACAGAAGCCCCAACCGCGAAAAAGCAAAGCGATGCCGCGGAAAAAGGCAACGTGCCGTCTTCGCGCGAACTTTCGATCTTTGCGACGATCCTCGCTACCTTCATTTACCTCGTATTCTTCCTTCCCGACAGCGTCGGGCGCATGAGTGAAACGCTGCGCGATATCTTCGAACAGCCCGACCAATGGAAGATCGAGACGGGACCGGATGTGCTGGCGCTGTTCGGCCGGCTCGGCTGGGCAAGTGCGGCGCTGGTGGCGCCCGCCTTCATCCTGTTTATGGTGTTCGGCATCGCCTCCTCCGTCTTCCAGAACCTGCCGACACTGGTGCTTGAACGCATCCGCCCGCAGGCCTCGCGTATCTCGCCGATCAAAGGCTGGTCACGGCTGTTCAGCGTGCCCGGCCTGGTCGAATTCGGAAAATCGCTGTTCAAGGTCGTCGTCGTCGGGGTGATCCTGTTCTTTGTGCTCAGGAGCGAATATTTCGGCTCGATCGACGCGATGTTCTCCGATCCGCAGACGATTCTCGTGCGAATAATGGCAGCGATGCGCAAGATCATCATCGTCATGCTGATCGCCACCGCGATCGTGGCCATCGCCGATCTTTTCTGGACGCGCCATCACTGGTTCACCGAGTTGAAGATGACGCGGCACGAAATAAAGGAAGAAAACAAGCAGGCGCAGGGCGACCCCTTCGTCAAGAGCCGGCAGCGCTCGCTGATGCGCGACCGCGCGCGCCGGCGCATGATCGCCAACGTGCACCGGGCGACGCTGGTGATTGCAAACCCGACGCACTTTGCGGTGGCGCTGCGTTACGCGCGTGAAGAGAACGATGCGCCAGTGGTGCTGGCCAAGGGTCAGGACCTGATCGCGCTCAAAATCAGGGAGATTGCCGAGCAGAACGGCATACCGGTGTTCGAGGATCCGCCGCTTGCGCGCTCCATGTTTGCGCAAGTCTCGATCGATAGTGTCATCCCGTCAGTCTTCTATAAGGCGGTTGCGGAGCTGATCCACCGGGTCTACGCCGCGGACGCCAAGAACAAACGGGTCAGATAAGCCGAATGAAAAAATGTCCCCACTCTACCCAGCGTGAAAAGATCCTCGCAGACGCCATCAGCCCGGTCGCCACTGAACTGCGCCTTCTGGATGCTTCTGACCTTATTTCACTGCTGCGCTTCGAGTATTACGGCAATCTTTCCGATCTCATCGCTTCGGCGGCGGAGCTTTTCTTTCATCCGGGCACCGTGAATTTCGGCCTGGGCGGCAATTATACGCTGGAGTGGGGCGGCAAGCCCGAAGTCGTTCTCGACCTGGAAATCAAGCCGCGCGGCGTCACCGTCTACGCGCAGCTCACCCTTGCCGAAGATCACGCCGGCATCGAGATCAATCATATCGCTTTCCAGAATCCCTCGGCCGATCCCGACGAGAACACCATCTTCCTCAAAAAGAGCCTTCGGGAAGCGCGTTACAGCGTCAACCAGCCGCCTCAGGCGCTGGCCGGCTAACCTCTTTCACGACAACAAAGCTTTCATTCGCCTTGCAATTCAAAGCGTTACAGCGTCCTAAAGCACATCGCGATTTTTCAGATTCGCTTGTCGCGCTTTAGAGCATTTCCGTTTTTCTCCGAATCCCGGAAATGCTCTACCTCTTTGTTTTCACGCAATTCCGGACGCAAAACCACTACGCACTTTTGCTGGAATTGCTCTAGGTCTTTGTTTTACGCCTGTCGTTATCGCAAAGCCGCTGCACACTTTTGCGCGATATGCTCTCGCGGGTCTGAAGGACGCGCGACGCTGTAAGCGATGGCACGCGTTCAGCTGATATAGCCGAGCCGGATCGCCTTGGCGATCGCCTGGATGCGATTGACGGAATCGAGCTTGATGGTCGCCGAGCCGAGATAGGCGTTCACGGTGTGCACGGACAGGCCAAGCTTGTCGGCAATCTCTTCGCTGATGCGGCCGTCGCCGGCAAGCTGCAGACAGGCGATCTCGCGTTCGCTGAGCGCCTCGGCAGCAGCCGTGCGGCGTTCGTCGAGCGAGAGAAGATCCATCATGATATGGCAGCAGCGACCGTGCAGCTCGACGATGGTATCGCTCGAGGGATCGAGCTCATCACCAGTGAAAAGGATGAAGCCATTGCCGACGGCGCCGAGCCGCACCGGAAAGGCAAGGCCGGAGAAAGGCAGAATACCGTCCTGCAGCCGCGTCATGAACGGCGAGAAGTCCGCCGGTCCGGGTGCCGCGCGGTCATAACCGCCGGCCCATGAGAGCGGCAGCAGCGACTTGTCGATATGGTCGAGAAGAATATCGCCGTAAGCATCCGTGAAGGCCTTGTTGAAACCGGCATTGGAAGGCCCCCAGTTCTCGAGCTCGCAGACAAGGCGCTGCTTTGCCGGCAGACCCGAGCCGCTGACGCGGAAGATTGCGAACCCTTGCGCATCGGTGAGCTTCTGCATCGCAATCAGCCGCGGAAAAAGATCGGACCGACTGGAAATCCTGTTCACACGCACCATGCGCAGCTGCTCAGCACTGCTCATGGTCCTGCCTGCTGGATACGCCATAGATCCCCCTATACGAGATTATTGCGGACGGCGAAGGCAATGGCCTCGGACCGGGTCTTGGTCGCCGTCTTGCGCATCACGCTGGTGATGTAGTTGTTGATGGTATTGCGAGAGATTCCGAGGATCATCGCGATCTCGTCGCTGGTCTTGCCCTCGGCGATCCAGAACAGGCATTCCAGCTCGCGGTCGGTCAATTCGAAATCGCGATCGACCTTCGTACCACCGCAGCGCAGGAAGCTCGCGACATAACCTGCAAGCAGGCCTACATCCCGCAGGCGCTCCGGCGAAAGGATGAACCCCTCGCCGAACAGGAACATCAGAGCCAGCCGCGACCGGCCGACATTGAAGGTCACCGAACAATATTGGCGGCTAGCGCCGTCCGGAATCTCGGCACTGTCAGGCAGGAGGGCAAAATTCGGCTGGAAAACTTGCATGCATTTTTCCAACTCGGTCGAGCGGGCATAACCGCGGACCAGATCATTGGCGATGTCCCTGACCAGGTCGAAGGGCCAGTCCGACGAGACGATGAAATCGAGGCCACTTTCCTGGAGGAGATCGCAGCGCGCCAGAAGGTAGTGCGAAGCACCCACGTAATCCGTCAGTGCGCGCAAACCAGACTGCAACCTACCGGTGCTAGCGACACCGTGAAGGCGCTGGAGCAGCTCATCACGTGGCAGCAGATCCGGCACCACTGCACTCGCGAAATTCGCCATATGCCTCTCGCCTTTGCTCGCCTGAATTACATTCATATCCATTGGCAATGTCCTGCGGCTGAGAAACGATCGAACTCGGTGCAACAGCAATTTTTCTGTAGGGGATTCAACTCAAGTCCCACTCGAATCCCATTTCGAATCACCCAAGGGTAAGCCAGTCGATGCAAATCACCATCTCCGACTTCTAGGGATTTACTTTCGCAGTCGCCAATGCACTGATTCGACCATTCATTCCAGCCTTCAAGATAGAGGGAGGCTAAGGTGATTCTGGCGGAACCGCAACTTGCTTCGCGTTTTACGCGAGTCGATCTCATCGTGTCGCCCTACAGGCGCATTTCAACGCGGTCGGTTATACGGCCCTGTTCAAATTCCGGACCCTGATTGCCATGCCCGAGTTTCTCGCATCCCAGTCACGGCTTTTCAGCAAACAGTGGTTGGGGAAACAAGCTTCGGTACCGACATAAAAAAAGGCCGGTTGCCCGGCCTTTGTTTTACGCTGCCTCGTCGATCGCCCATTTCCTGAGGATTTTCGCGGCGCGTTCCTCGTTGATCTCGACCATCCGGGAAAGCTTGCGTTCCGGGCCTTCCTTGACGCGCCGATTGAAGTTTCCGTCGTCGTCGCCGAGGCTGAGCAGGTCCTCGGTACTGTCGAAGCCGAAATCGGACCCGAAGCCGTCCATGAGAGCGCCCCCGGCTGCTCCCGATGCCGGCGCGAAGTCCGGAAGTTCGAGGCCGGCCGCATCCGGCGTGGCGTCGCCGAAAGCCGTAGAGCTGCCGTTGCCGCTGACGCTACGCACCAGAGGCCGCAGGCCCATCCAGACGACCACGAAGGCGACCACGACAAAGGCGAGCGAGTTGATGATGCCGGCAAGGTTGCGGCTCAGCATGTCCATGACGCGGACACCACCGGTGGCGTCTTCGAGCAGCTGGTTCTCGAGGAAGTCCATGGCCGTGACGGTGACGACGTCGCCGCGCTTGGCGTCGATGCCGGCCGCCGAGGCGACGATCTTCTGCATTTCGGCAAGATAGGCGTCGACCTTGGTCTGGTCGGCGGGTTCTCCGACCATCTTGGCGATGCGGCCCTTGTTGACCACGACAGCGATCGAAAGCTTCTCGACCTTATAGCTGTTGCGGGTCGTCGCCGTTGTCCTGCTGTTGATTTCGTAGTTGGTCTGCTCTTCGCGCTTGTCGGATTTGTCCTGCGATTCGGGCCCGGCGGAACCGCCCGCCGCAGGGGCCGCCTGCGGAATGTTCTGCTCGACCGTCGTCGCGCTATCGGACTGCTTCTGCTGCGACTGCTGGGCTTCCTTCGTCGAGCGAACCGAGCGTTCGACCTTGGATTCGGGATCGTAGGTCGTTTCCTGGATCTGCTGGGCGTCGGTGTTGAGATCGGCGGTGACGCTGGAGCGGAAGTTGTCCATGCCGAGGAAGGGTGCCAGCGCCTTGTCGATGTTGGATTCGACTTCCTGCTGAACGTTCTGAACGATGTTGAGCGAGCGATTCAGCGAGCTGTTGCTCGCCTCGTCGCCGGAAGCGAGCAGCTGGCCGGCGGAATCGAGAATGGTCACGTCATCGACGTCAAGCCCCGGCACGGCCGAGGCGACGAGGTGGCGGATCGAGGTCGCTGCGCTGCGTCCAGTTGTGGCGGTGGCGCGAATCATGACGGAGGCAGTCGGTTTCTGCTCCGCCTTCCGAAAGTTTCCGACCTCCGGCATGACGATATGGACGCGTGCAGCCGTTATACCCGAGATCGACTGGATGGTGCGGGCGATTTCGCCTTCCAGAGCGCGAACCCGCGTCACCTCCTGCATGAAGGACGTCAGGCCGAGGGAGCCGACATTGTCGAAGAGTTCGTAACCGGCGTTGGCGCTGTTCGGCAGGCCGCGCTCGGCAAGCATCAGGCGGGCCTTGCCCGTCATCCCCGCGGGGACGCTGATGCTGGAGCCGTCCGTGCCGACCTGGAAATCGACGTTGGCTTCGGCAAGCGCCATGCTGATCTGGTTGAGATCCGGCGAGTCCAGACCGACGTAGAGCGTTTCCTGTGCCGGCTTGTTGACGAAAAGGGCGGCCGCAAGGACGATTGCGATGGAGACGGCACCGACGCCTCCGAGAATCATCAGGCGTGTTCGGCCAAGGGAACCGAAGTTCTTAAAGATCTGAACTAATTGATTTAACAGATTCATTCTGTTCTCGCACAATCCGTCAAAGACAAAGCAGGCTTATTGCCTCATCTGACGAATAGTCGGCGAAACTTGTGCGAGCGTTTCGTGAAGCGGGTGCGGTCCGAAAAGACCCTAGAAGAAATCGAAGTCGCCGGCTGCCTTGCTTAATGGCTGGGAGTGGCCGTGGCGCGTAGCGCCGCCCAATGCCTTCTGCATCTCGGCCAGCTTGACGAGGCTGAGCGCGGTCGCGACGTCGACTGCCCAGCCGTGCGGGATTTCGCCGGTGATGGTGTCGATGAATTCGGCAAGGCCGCGCGATTTCTGCACGGCCAGATCGATGCCCTGCATGACCTTCATGGCATCCGGCGAGTTTAGGATTTCGGCGCCGCCGAGGTCGAGAAGCTGCGGCTCGATACGCTCGATGAGATAGGCGACATCGTGCAGTTCGGACACGATGCGCATCAGGATGTCGCTCAGCGCTTCGACAGGCGCAGGCGGCTCCATCATCTGGGTAAATGTCATATGAAAATCCTCGCCATCAAAAAAATTCGATACTGGTTTCGACGGGCTTCTGCGGAGCGGCGGGGCGCTGCTCGAGAGCGACGGTTCTCTGCGTTTCGGCACCGGTCAGGGGGTATTGCCGGGCACGACCGGAGACCGGCCAATATTCAAGCTTGCGTCCATGCTCTCCGCCTGTGGAGGAGCCGACCACCGGAATGCCTTCATCCCTCAGGAACTGCACGGCGAAGGCCGCGTTCTGCTCACCGACATTGGAGAATGTCGAGATCGTCTTCGCGCCGCCGAAGATCTTTGCCTCCAGTCGATCACGCCGGGCGCCCTGCTTCAGGAGACCGTTAATCAGCAGTTCCATCAGATGCACGCCGTACCGCGTGGCATCGCCACCTGTTGTCGGCGACGTCGCCGAACCGGGCAGCAAAAAGTGGTTCATGCCGCCGACACCGGCGACAGGATCTCTGAGGCACGCAGCCACGCACGAACCGAGAATGGTCGAGAGGACCGCATTCGGATCGTTCAGGACCTTGTACTCGCCCTGAATGATGTGCACGCGGCGGGCTGCCCCCTCAGTGATCATTTCAGGGCTCCAAACACGGCTTCGATGGCCGCTTTCATCTTCTCGATCGTGAACGGCTTGGCGAGCACGTTGTTGGCGCCGAGCTGGGCCGCCTTCTGCACCAGTGCGCGGTCGCCCTGGGCGGTGAGGATGATGAAGGCCGCCTTCTTGGTGTTCGGGTTGGTGCGCACGGCCTGAAGGAAGCCGATGCCATCCATCTTCGGCATGTTGAAGTCCGAGATCACCAGGTGGTGCGGCTGCTCGGCCATGATCTTCATGCCCTGCTCGCCGTCGCCGGCCGACGTGATCTGCTTGAAACCGAGCTGGGTCAGCGCATCGCTGAGCAGCAACCGGCTCGTTACCTGATCATCGACGATCAGAACTTTGATTTTCTCCGCGATCGACATTTATTCGGTCCCTTCCTTTCGGGCGGCTGTCATTTTCAATATTTCTTCACCGATGGCAGACAGCGGAAGCTGCTGCTCAACGGCGCCAAGTTCGTGAGCAACCCTTGGCATTCCGTAAACGACACAGGTTTTTTCGTTCTGGCCGAGCGTTCTGGCGCCTGCGTGGCGCATTTTCAACAATCCGGCGGCGCCATCGCGGCCCATGCCGGTCAAGATCACGCCGACGGCGTTGCGGCCCGCCAGTTCCGCGACCGAATCGAAAAGTACGTCCACCGAGGGGCGGTGACCGTTGACCGGCGCACGGTCGATGAGACGGCAGCACGGCGCCGAGGCACCGCTGACCTGCAGATGACGCTCTCCACCGGGTGCCAGATAGATCTTGCCGATTTCGAGACGGGCACCATCGGTCGCTTCCTGCACCACCGGCGCACAGAGGCGGTTCAGCCGTTCGGCGAAGCTTTTGGTGAAGGTCGGCGGCATATGCTGGGTGATGACGGTCGGCGGGCAATTCGCCGGGAATTTCTGCAGCACGGCAATCAGCGCCTCGACGCCGCCGGTCGACGAGCCGATCGCGACGATCTTGCGGCCGACGCGGAAATCGGCGACCGAGGGCGGTGGCACAGCGGCAACAGGCTGGGAATACTGGCGTTGCGTGCGCGCGGCGGCTTTGACCTTCTCGGCGAGGTCGCCGAAGGGCCTGGTTTCGCCCGGAGCCGGCTTGCCGACGCAGTCGAACGCGCCGATCTCCAGCGCCGCAAGCGTCGCCTCGGCGCCGCGATGGGTCATTGTGGATACCATGATCACCGGCATCGGACGCAGCGTCATGATCTTTTCGAGAAAATCGAGACCGTTCATGTTCGGCATCTCGATGTCGAGCGTCAGGACGTCGGGGTTCAGCCGCTTGATTGCCTCGCGCGCCTCCAACGCGTCGCCGGCCTGGCCGATGACGTTGACCTCAGGGTCGGAACTCAGCACAGCGGTGATCAGTCCCCGCATCGTCGGGGAGTCGTCAACAACGAGAACCCTTGCCGGAGCGCTCATGCCTTCCTCCCGAGACCTTTGGCCGTATAGCGATAGGTCGTGATGCCGATATTGTCGAAGACGTGTTTTGCCTCACCCGAAACACGCTCCGAATGGCCGATATAGAGGTGGCCGCCTTCCGGCAGCAGGCCGGCGAAACGCTGCCAGATCTTCGTCTGCGTCGGCTCGTCGAAATAGATGACGACGTTGCGGCAGAAGATGACGTCGAACTTGCCCTTGAACGGCCATTGCGCCATCAGGTTCAACTCGTTGTAGGTGATCAGCCGCTTTACGCGGTCGTCGACCTGAAACTTCCTGCGGCCCTGAACCTCGACTTCGCTGAACCATTGCTTGCGCATGGCCGGCGAAACGGTTTCGAGCGCGCTCTCGTCATAGGCGCCGGCCCGGGCGATCGCGAGGATCTTCGGGTCGATGTCGGTTGCCAGGATCTTGAAGTCGTAGTCCGCGACATTCGGCATCAGCGACAGCACCGTCAGCGCGATCGAATAGGGCTCCTGCCCATCGGAGGAGGCGGCCGACCAGATGCGCACTCTGCCGCCCGATCTCGCCCGCTGCAGAAGTTCCGGCAGGACATGGTCGCGCAGGTGGTCGAAATGGTGGTTCTCGCGGAAGAAGCGGGTAAAATTGGTGGTCAGGTGCGAAAGCATCTCGCGGCGCGGTGCGGCGCCGGCCGGCGAAGCGACGAGGTCGCAATATTCCCGGAAGCCGGACAGACCGAGATTGCGGATATGCTTCGACAGGCGCGAATAGACGAGCGACGCCTTCGTCTCATTGAGGAAGATGCCGGCATCCGAATAGATCATTGCGGCGATCTCGGTGAGGTCGCGGCGCGTCAGCGGATATTCTCCGCTCGCCAGGACCTCGTCGGATCCCTGTCTCTGATCTTTTGCGCCCATTACACTCATGCGGCTTCGCTTTCGGTCTCTGAAAAGAGGGTTTCGAGTTCGATCAGGCAAATCATGCGCTTCTCGATCGCGAGAACGCCGCGGGCAAATTGACGCTCGAGCTCGGAGGAGATTTCGGGCGTCGGCTGGATGGTTTCGTCGGTCACCGTCAGGATATCGGAAACGGCGTCGACCAGCAGGCCGACGACCTTACGCCAGACCTGGGCGACGATGATGACATGACGGGCTGTGGGATCAGCCGGCTTCATGCCGAGCCGGGCCGCAAGATCGATGATCGGCAGCACCGCGCCGCGCAGGTTGATGACACCCAGCATATAGCCAGGCGAATGCGGCATCGCGGTCGCCGGGGTCCAGCCGCGGATTTCGCGAACCGACATGATGTTCACGCAAAATTCCTGATCCCCGATGCGGAACGCGATCAGCTCGCGATCCCCCTCGTTCAGATTTTTTACCGTGTACGACATTCGCTTATCCCACCGCTGCTAGCGACATTTCCGCTTTGAGCGACTGGCCGCGCGAGGCGCCGACAACCGCGTCGACATCGAGGATGAGAGCGACGCGACCGTCACCGAGAATGGTGGCGGCGGCAATGCCCGGCACATGGGTGTAGTTCGCTTCCAGGCTCTTGATGACCACCTGGCGCTGACCCTGAATGGCATCGACCATCAGAGCCCGCTGGCCGCCGCCTTCGGATTCCACCAGAAGCGCCACGCCCTCGACTGGATTGGCCTGGGTGGCGCGGAAATTCAAGATGCGGCCGACATCGACCAGCGGGCAAAAGCTGTTGCGGATCGAGATCAGCCGGTGGTTCGCACCGAAGGAGTGGATCGCGGCAGCTTCCGGCTGCAGGGTTTCGACGATTGCCGTCAGCGGCACGACCAGCGTCTGGCCGGCGACGGTGACCACCATGCCGTCGAGGACGGCGAGCGTCAGCGGCAGGCTCATGGTGAAGACCGAGCCGTGACCCGGTTTCGAGGTGATGTTGATGCGGCCGCCGAGCGCCTGGATCGAACGCTTGACGACGTCCATGCCGACGCCGCGGCCGGAAATGTCGGAGATCTTGTCGGCCGTCGAGAAGCCCGGCAGGAAGATCAGGTTGTCGATTTCCTCGTCGGACAGATTGGAATCGGCCGGGATGAGGTCGTTGTCGATTGCCTTCTGGCGGACCTTCTCGCGGTTGATGCCGGCGCCGTCGTCGGCAAGCTCGATCAGGATGCGTCCCGAACGATGCTTGGCGGTGAGGCGGACCGTGCCTTCCGTGTTTTTGCCGGCGGCTGCACGCTTTTCAGGCGTTTCGATGCCGTGGTCGACGGCGTTGCGGATCATGTGGGTCAGCGGCTCGGCCAGCTTGTCGATGACCGTCTTGTCGACTTCGGTGTTTTCACCTTCGGTGATCAGGCGGATCGACTTGCCGGTCATGTCGGCGATTTCGCGGACGATACGCGACATGCGCTGGAAGACCGGCTTTACCGGCTGCGCGCGGATCGCCATGACCGAGTCCTGGATCTCGCGGGTGAGCTGCTGCAGCTCCTCGAGGCCCATATTGATCGAGGAGGTGCCGGTCGTGTCGTTCTCGATGACGCTCTGCGACAGCATCGCCTGGTTGATGACCAATTCGCCGACGAGGTTGATCAGGCGGTCGACACGGTCGAGATCGACGCGGATCGTCTGGCCGGCACCGGCGGCATTGTTCTGGGCGGCAGCACTTGCAGCGGCCGCTGCGGCGGCTGCCGATTCCTTCTTCTCGACGCGGGCGGCGACCATCTGCGTGACGTTGGAGGCAGTCTCGGCGGCGGCAACTGCTGCAGCCGTTTCCTCGGCCCGCGGGTCTGAGGGGGAAACCTCTTCCATTGCGCCCGTTTCATCCAGGATCGACAGATCGAAGGGAACCGGCACCATCGGCAGTTCGTCGTTGCTGGTCGCGTCGGCCCTTGCTTCTGCGACCGGCTTCACGGTCAGTTCGCAATCCCACTCGGCGAATTCGAAGACGGTGCGAATGGCGTCCTCGCCCTTGTCCGTCTTGATCGTGACGTTCCAGAAGAAATAAGCGCCTTCCGGATCGAGTTCTTCGAGCCCCGGCAGGTCATCCGTATTGCAATAGATCGTCATTTCACCGAGGCGCGAGAGATCGCGCAGCAGCAGGGTGGCGTCATTGCCCTTGGAATAGAGTTCGTAGCGCGGCTTGAAGATGACTTCATAGGCCGGCATGCCGCCCGCATCACCCTCGCCGCCAAAATCGTCGAAGGAAAAGGGGACTGGCTGGAAGCCGCTGTCGTCCGTCGGCTTGGGGGTCGGCGCCGGAGAGGCCTTTGCGGCGGCCTTCGGCGCAGGCGCCTCGGCTGAGGCCGAGGGAGACGGGATTTCACCGTTGGCCAATGCCTCGAGCTCCCTGACGAGGCCGCGGCTGCGGCTTTCATCGACGCTGCCGCCGTCGCGCGCGACGTTCGTCAGGTCGGCGAGCACGTCGGCCGACTTCAGCATCACCTTCAGGACATCCTGGTTCGGCTCAAGCTTGTTGGATCGAACGCAATCGAGAGTGGTCTCGAAGACATGGGCGAAGGCTACCAGATCGTCAAGGCCGAAGGCGCCGGCGCCGCCCTTGATCGAATGCACGGCACGGAACACCGCATTGACGGTTTCCGGATCGCGATCGCCATCATTCATTTTCAGAAGACCGGATTCCAACTCGGCGAGCTGTTCCTCGCACTCCTGGAAAAAGATCTCTTTGATTTCGTTCATATCCATAGGAGCAAATCCTGGGTTTAAGCGGTTACACGCTCAATGGCATCGATCAGCTTGGCCGGGTCGAAAGGCTTGACGATCCAGCCGGTGGCACCGGCCTGGCGGGCGCGGTTCTTCTTTTCCGCGTCGCTTTCGGTGGTCAGAACCAGGATCGGGATCGCCCGATATTTCTCGTTGCGGCGGACACCTTCGATGAAGCCGAAACCGTCGAGGCGCGGCATGTTGATGTCGGTCACGATGACGTCAGGGTTGGACTCTTCGAGGATCTCGAGGCCCTCGATGCCGTCTTCTGCCTGGATGGTCTCGAAGCCGGCATTGTTCAGCGTCACGAGAAGCATGTTTCGGATGGTGCGGGAATCATCCACGGTCAGCACTTTTTTCTTCATTGCCGAATCTCCTTGGCAAGCAGGTGGTCAATATTGACGCCCACCAACTGCATGGTTTTCTGAAATGCGTCGGACACCTTGGTGAAGGTGAACGGCTGCTTGTCCTGTTCCCAGGTCTTCTCGGCGGACATCAGAACCTGGGCGCAAAGAGCACCGATCCGTTCAACGCCGGAAGCGTCTATCGAAAGACCGCTACCCCTGAGAGAGAGGAGCTTATCGCGCAAGGCGGAAGCCTCGTTGAGGTCGAGCACCGCTGTCAAATCCAGCGTCTTGCCACTCTTCTTTGCTGCCATCAGCTTTTCCTTGTCCCCTTATCCCCGGCCCGAGAAGACGAGCTGAGGCGATCATCCGATAGGTTAGTAAACATTCCGCCCACGTCCGACGCTTGCGAAGGGCTGCGGAAGGCTAAAATCGTCATTTTCGTATCCGTCCTCGGCCAGTGCCGGACGAGCGGCGACCTCGATGGCCCGCGGCGGCGTGACGCGAACCGGCGCAGGGCGCCCGACAGCGGCGTTTTCCCGGGCGATGCGGAATTCGCGAATCGTCTGGCCGAGTTCGAGAATGACGGCGTGGAGGTGGTCGGCGCCTTCAGCCGAGCGCTCCGCAAGGCCGGCACTATCGGCCACCTCGCCACCCAGGCCCTTGACGTCGGCTGTTACGCTGTCGAGGCTTGCGGCATGTTCGCCGGTTCGGGTGGCGATGCCTGATATGGCGGCGTTGATGTCGGTGACTTGACGTACGATGCTGCCGATCGAATCCTGTGTGCGGCCGACCATCTGCACGCCGGCATCGACCTGCGCCTTGGTCGTCGTCACCAGCGTCTTGATCTCGCGGGCGGCTTCGGCCGAGCGCTGGGCAAGGGCGCGGACTTCCTGGGCGACGACGGCAAAACCGCGGCCGGAATCGCCGGCGCGAGCAGCTTCGATGCCGGCATTCAGCGCCAGGAGATTGGTCTGGAAGGCGATCTCGTCGATCGCACCGATGATCTGGCCGATCTTTTCGGCCGACTGCTCGATATCGGCCATGGCGCTGATCGCGCGGCCGACGACCTCGCCGCTTTCCTCGACGACAGCGCGCGTCGTGGCGGCCGCTTGTTGGGCAGCGCGGCTGTCGGCGGCGCCATCGCGGACGCTACCGGCGATGCCGGCAAGGGCCGCGGCGGAAAGCTGCAGCCGCTCGGCCTGGCCGGAAGCCGTGCCGGCAAACTGCCGTGACAGACCGGCAAGCGCGCCCGTCGCCGCTTCGGCCTTGACCGTGCGCTCGGTAATGGCGGTGAACTCGGCCTGGAGGCCGTCCAACGCGCCGTTCAGCGCGGCGGCGATCCCGCCATAGGCGCCATCGCCGTCGACAGGCGCGCGTCGCGTCAGGTCGCGTGCGGACAGGCCTTCGATGACGTCGCCGAATATCCGGGCGATCTCGGCTTCGTTGTCGGCGCGCTGATCGGCGAGCGCGCGCTGCTCCCCGGCACGCAGCGCATTGAAGCGAAGCGAGACGGCAATTTCCACATCGACCATGACGATACGGATGATCGCTGTCATCAGATCGGAGATCTCACGGGTGCGGCGTTTGGCCGACGGCAGCAGTGGACGGCCGGCAATCTGCTCGGCGAGGCCGGAAACGACATGCTCCAGCATGACGCCATGGCCGGCCACGTGCCAGCGCGGGTCAAGACTCATCTTGCTTTCGGTATCGGAGAGAACCTTGACGCGCTCGGCATAGAGGCTGTCGAACCGTGCATCCGTCAGCACGTCCCAATGCGATGACTGCAGATCGTGCAGCCGCTCGACCTGGCGATCGCTCTCGAAATTGCGCGAGGCGTCGGGGAATGACTGGAACCTGTGGAAGAGATCCCTGAGGCCTGCCTTCAGATGCGCTTCGAGGGCTGGCCGGTTGCGGCGCACCAACTCGCACTGTTCGGCATCGAGACCGGCAAAGCGCAGGCGGTCGCGCAAGCTGCCTGCCTGCGCGCCACGAGCCTGATCTGATGGCATGTCCTGCCTCAACGCCTGTCCCCAACCACTTTCCGGGCGAAGGCCCGGCCAAAAACTTGCGCAGCATCCGTTGAACGCGAAGCGTGGAGACGGTCCTCACCACCGGTTACAACCGGCGGATCGAACCCCCTGATCAGCTATGTTTCGGAGCTGTCTGAAGAGATGGATACCGGATCAACCGGTACGGCGGGACGGCGTCATGCCTGGTGGGAACGAGTGCATCTTCCCATTCCGACGTGTAAACCAATGTTTATGGTTAATTCCTTGCCTGAAGGTTAATAAGCCTTTCGCGGTGCGGGCTTTTGAAGCAATTCAACGCCGTTCACAGCAAATACTGCTGCGGAGTTGCACGGCTGCTACAAGGCACACGCAAGCTCCGTGTTATATGCCGGTCGATAACCAAGACATGACGTCGACAAGGACTGAGCAATGATTGTTCTCGGATTGGGTTCCTGCTTGATTGCAATGACGCTGCTTGCCGCCGTCGCCCGTCTCGATTTTCTCGCTGCAAATCGCGATCTCCGCGCACTTCGGGTGTTCTGAAGCGCGTCGCGATCTTTCAGATACGCTCTTCGCGCGTTGGATTTTTACTTTTACGCATGTCGCTACCGCAGCTGCACAGTTTTGCGCGCCATGCTTTAAACTGATCTCCGCCCTTCCCCGTTGGCAGTCCGGCACCTTTGGTGTATCGCACTCGCGCCTTTCATGTCAGCGGAACTATCGGTTCATGTCCCCCAGATCTGGTCTCCTCATCGTTCTTGGCTTCACGCTCTGGCGCGTGGTCACGCTCAATTTCGATGCGACGGACCTTTTCGTCGACGAGGCGCAGTACTGGTTCTGGTCGCAGAATCTCGATCTCGGCTACTATTCCAAGCCGCCGATGATTGCCTGGGTGATCCGGGCGATGACCGAGCTTTCCGGCTCCAACGCCATCTATTGGATCAGGCTGCTCGGACCGCTGATCCACATGGCGGCCGCACTGGTGCTGATGAAGACGGCAAAACGTTTCGTCGGGCCGGAGATCGAAGGCTGGACGGGCGCCACCTACATCACGCTTCCGGGCGTGGCGCTTTCTTCGGTGTTCTTCTCGACCGACGTGATCCTGCTGTTTTTTATCGCGATCGCTTTGCTTGCCTATTTCGGCTTAACGCAGCGACGCTCAGTCGGGCTGGCGCTCGTCATGGGCCTTAGCGTCGGCCTCGCCTTCCTGACCAAATATGCCGTGCTGTTCGTCGTTCCGGGCGGCGCGCTTGCCCTCCTCCTCATTCCGGCGGCGCGCATCGCCATCCGGGATTTCATCATCGCGGTCGCGGTCGCGGCGGTCGTCGCCTTGCCGAACCTCTGGTGGAACCTGCAGCACGACAATACTACGGTGCGGCATACGCAGGACATCGCCCATTGGAGCGAACTCGGCATCAACTTGCGTCGCGGGCTTGAATTTTTCTCCGCCCAATTCGGCGTCGTTGGGCCGATCATCTTCTTTGCGACGCTCTGGGCGGTCTATCGCATGATCAAGGGTAGGAGCGACGATCGCGAGAAGATACTGGTCTGGCTGTCGATACCGGTGGTGGTGCTGATCACGCTGCAGGCAACGGTCGCCAAGGCCTATGCCAACTGGGCCGTGACTGCCTATGTCGCAGGGACCATCCTTGCCGTCTGGCTGCTTTACCGGATGTGGCCGAAGGGGCTCAGGCTGTCGCTGGCCATCAACGGCATCGCCAGCCTGCTCTTTCCGCTGGCGACGATCTTTCCGCATCAGTTGCTGCTACCGAACGGCGACGCGCTGATGAAGCGCTATCTCGGCCGTGCCGAAGTCAGCCGCGAGGCGGCCGCTCTCGCAGCTCAGGCCGGCACCGACATCATCGTCACCGACAATCGCGACATGGTCGCCGACCTCTTTTATACGCTCCGAGATCAATCCTACCGGATCTATGCGCGGGCGCCCGCAGGCCTTCCGGAGAGCTATTACGAGCAGGAATTCGCTCTGCCGGCCGACACCACCGGCAAGGTGCTTTTCCTGACGGACGGACCCTTCTCCTGCGCCACCGAGACGCCCGAGGTGCTGAAGAACTGGCAGCCGACGGAAGGCAACTATAAGGGCAAGGCGCTTTCCGCCTACAAGGTCTCTGCCGCCTGCCTGGCGTCCGAGCCGGTTCAGCCTGCCCGATGACAGAGCTGCCACGTCTTTTCGAGAGGCGCAGCGGGCACTGTAGCCCTTTGAATTATGCACGCGCCGCGCGGCAGAGAGCAGGAGTGAGAATTGTTTCCCTTGCGCCTTGACCCATGATTTCAAGCCTCCTCGTCGCCCGCGCCCATTCCGCCGCCGACGTCGACGAGATGACGCACTATGGCGCCGATACCGTCATCATGGGCGAGCGTGAAATCGCGCTGGGCATGGTTGACCGGCTCGCCCAAGTGCATCATGAGAGTGTGCCCTATGAAGACGGGCATGGGCCTGATACAATTATGCCGACGGATGACCCTCCGCCGGGAAGAGAATGAGAGATTGGCGCGCTTTTGAGCCGATACGGGAGTGACATCGCCGGGACGGAGAGGATGGAGCTGGACCAGCGCCGTCTGACGAGCCGTATCGCCGCTTCCCTTCTCGTCGCTGTCCTTGCCTATCTCGGCCTGCTTTTCGGCGGCAATCTGGTGATCTCGCCGGCCGCCGCCGCCATTACGCTTTCCTCTTCCGATCGGGATTTGCAGCCGCCGCAACTGACTGCGCGCGATACCGTGCGCGGGCTGCTTGCCACTGAACGCAAGCTTGCACCGAAGCAGGCGGCGCATGACGCCGGACCGCTTGCCCTTGCCGCCGCCCCGGTTGTCGATTTTTCCGGCTGGACCACGGCCGCGCCTTTTCCGGCATTTGAAGCTTCGCTTCATGCCGCAGTCTCCAGGACCCATCAGCCGCGCGCACCGCCGGTCGCTACCTGACGCTCGCGCCGATCGGCGCTTCCGACCATTGACGACATGCCGCCAGCGCCCGAGCGCCGGCCCTCGATATCAAGGAATACAACATGCGTACTTCACGATGGCTGGTGGTCACCTATACGGTGATCATCCTACTCGGCCTATTGATCGCCCTGCCGAACGCCCTGCCGCAATCCGTCCTCCAGCGCGTGCCGGCCTGGCTGCCGCATCAGCAGGTGTCGCTCGGCCTCGACCTTCGCGGTGGTTCGCACCTCGTTCTGGAAGTCGACGAAGCCGACTTGACCAAGGAGCGGCTGCAGTCGCTGCTTCAGGACGCCCGGCGCGTGCTGCGCGAAAAGGGCATCCAGCCGAAAGCCGTGGTCCGCAGCCAGAACCAGATCGTCGTGACGCTCGCCGATGCCGCGCAGAGCGATGCTGCCGTCACCGAGCTCAAGACGCTTGCCAACCCGATCAGCACCGGCCTCAGCGCCGGCCAGTCGGATCTGGCCGTCACTGCGAACGGCGCCACCATCACGGTCGGCTTCTCGCCGGCCGGCATCTCCGCCAATGTCGACAACGCCGTCCAGCAAAGCCTTGAAGTCATCCGCCAGCGCGTCGACCAGGTCGGCGTCTCCGAGCCCACCATCCAGCGCATCGGCGCCAATCGCGTGCTCGTCCAGCTTCCGGGCGCGCAGGATCCGTCACGCCTGCGCGAACTGCTCGGCTCCACCGCCAAGATGTCGTTCCACATGCTGTCGCCGAACAATGCGCCCGGACCCGGCGTGACCATGCTGAAGGACGATGAAGGCAGGTCCTATCCGGTCCTCGACCGCGTCGAAATCTCCGGCGACCGCCTTTCGGATGCCCGCGTCAGCTTCGACCCGAACACGCATGAGCCGATCGTCAGCTTCCGCTTCGACAGCGCCGGCGCCAGCCGCTTTGCCGAGATCACCCGCCAGAACGTCGGCAATCCCTTCGCCATCGTCCTCGACGACAAGGTGCTGAGCGCGCCTGTTATCCGCGAGCCGATCACCGGCGGTTCCGGCCAGATCTCCGGCAGTTTCTCGGCCGATAGCGCCACGACGCTGGCCGCCATGTTGCGCGCCGGCGCCCTGCCCGCCAAGCTGACGGTCATCGAAGAGCGCACCGTCGGCGCCGACCTCGGAGCCGATGCCATCAAGATGGGCATTTATTCCGGCATCGTCGGCTTTGTGCTCGTCGCAGCCTTCATCTTCGTTCTCTATGGCACCTGGGGCTTCCTGGCGAATATCGCGCTGTTGATCCACACGATCCTGACCTTTTCGGCGCTGACGCTGGTCGGTGCGACGCTGACGCTGCCGGGCATTGCCGGTGTCGTTCTCGGCATCGGCCTTGCGGTCGACGCCAACGTTCTCATCAACGAGCGCATCCGCGAAGAAACGCGCAAGGGCAAGAGCGCCTTCGCCGCGATAGACACCGGCTTCCGCCGCGCCTATTCGACCATTATCGACGGCAACATGACGGCCCTGATCGCTGCGGCCATCCTGTTCTTTTTCGGCTCCGGACCGGTTCGCGGCTTTGCCGTGACCATGGCGCTCGGCCTGATCATCTCGATGTTCACATCGGTCGCCTTCGTGCGTGTCGCGATGATCGAGATCACCCGCCGCAGCAAGATCAAGGTGCTGAACATCCGGCCGTTGATCCCGTTCAGCCCCTATGACAAGCACATCCAGTTCATGAAGGCGCGCTTCTTCGGCCTCACCGTTTCAGCGCTGCTTTCGATCGCCTCCGTCGTGCTTTTCATTCATCCGGGCCTCAACTACGGCGTCGATTTCCGCGGCGGCATCCAGATGGCCGTCAAGACCACCGGCCCGGCCGATCTCGGGACGTTCCGTGAAGGCTTGAACACGCTTGGTCTCGGCGAAATCTCGCTGCAGTCCTTCGGCGACAAGAACAGCATTCTCGTTCGTGCCCAGCGGCAGGAAGGCGGCGAAGAGGCGCAGACGGCAGCGGTGACCAAGCTGAAGGCCGAGGTCGCCAAGATCGATCCGACCGCCACCGTCGAAGGTACCGACGTCATCGGTCCGAAGGTCAGCGGCGAGCTTGCCTGGGCCGGTATCCTGTCGGTGGTGATCGCAAGCTTGGCGATGCTCATCTACATCTGGGTGCGGTTCGAATGGCCATTTGCCGTGGGTGCCATCGTCACGCTGGTGCTCGATGTCACCAAGGCGATTGGCTTCTTCGCGATCACCGGCCTCGACTTCAACCTGACGGCGATCGCCGCCATCCTGACGCTTGTCGGTTATTCGGTGAACGACAAGGTCGTCGTCTATGACCGCATGCGCGAAAACATGCGGCTCTACAAGTCGATGCCGTTGCGCGAGATCATCGACAAGTCGATCAACGAGACGCTGGCGCGAAGCCTTTACACCAATGCGACGGCCTTCCTCGCACTGGTGCCGATGGCGATCTGGGGCGGTAGTGCCGTCTCGAGCTTCGCAATCCCGATGGTCTTCGGCATTCTCGTGGCCGGCGCCTCGTCGATCTTCATCGCGGCACCCATCCTGCTCTTCCTCGGCGACTGGCGCCGCCGCCATGCCAAGGCAGCGGCAACCGATACGGCAGTGGAGATCATCCCCCCTGAACAGGGTCGCCCGCGCAAGTCCGCGAGCTAGCGCATAACCCCGAAAATCGGAATCGATTTTCAGAAAGGATCATGCGCAATTCAAAGTGATAGAGCGTCCTTTGCGCGTCTGAAAAGACGCGCGGCGCTCTATTTCGTCTTTAACGCATCCTTGAAGAGGGCGCCGGTTGCAGAGCCGGCGCCCTCTTTCTATTGTCGGCTGCTGCATTATGTGCCAATTCAAAGTGTTACAGCGCCCTTTGCGCGTCTGAAAGGACGCGCGGCGCTGCAATTGAGATCGGGGAAACCGCCAGATGTCATCCAACCCGACAAGACCGCCGGAAACCAACAGTGCCGGTGACAGCGAGGAGCGCATCAAGCGTTTTCTCGCGACCGCTTCGCACGACCTGCAATCGCCGCTCCGCCATATCGCCATGTATGCCGAGCTGCTGCTCGACGATCTCGAGGAGACGCTCGATGGCGAACAGCTTCAGAGCCTCCGGATGATCCTGGAAAAGGCGCAGACGGCGCAGCGGCTCACCAAAGCGTTGATGAGCCTTGCTGGCGGCACACCTCAGGTGACGCTCGAAGAGGTCGATCTGCAAGCGCTGGCCGAAAATGTCTGGGGCGAACTGGCCGACGAGACGGCGGACCGCGAGGCGACGCTTGAAAGCAACGGCCTGCCCTCCATCCGTACCGACCCTGCCCTCTTCGGTCTGGTGCTGCGGCATCTTTTGACCAATGCCCTCACCTATCGCGGGGAAGCGCCGCCGCATGTCGCCATTGCCGCGGAGCGAGCGGGGACGGACTGGTTCATCCGGATTTCCGACAATGGGACGGGCATCGATCCGGCTTATCGGCAGCGAATATTCGAGCCGTTCTGGAAATTGCCGAAGGCGGGAGCGGTTCAGGGCGCCGGTCTCGGATTGACGACGGCGCGGGAGTTTCTAACGGCGCTTGGCGGCGATATCAGCCTCGAACATTCGGATGCGAGCGGCAGCTGTTTCATCATCCGCCTTCCGATTGCCTGATGGTTAGATGCTGTAATCGTCCTTCCAGAAATCCGGGACGTCATAGGTGACATATTCGCGGATGATGTGCTGCAGCGCCTGGGCGTCGATTTCGTCCTTGCCGATGCGGAAGTCGACGCCGTAATCCGGGAATTCCTGGAAATAGCCACCCGATATATCGGTGGAGACGACGCCGATCGGGCCGGTGTAACCGATGCCGCGCAGTTCCGGCACCGTTTCGCGGAAATCGGCATTGGGCAGCAGGCGGTTGTCGAGCAGGATGAGATCGAAGCGCGCCAGGCGGATCTTTTCCAGCGCGTCACCGATCGATTGCGAATATTCAACCTCGACGGCCGGCTCGGAGAGATCGGCTATCTTCTTCTTGAGCGCGCGGAATTCGATGAATTCGTCATCGACAAAGAGAACTTTGACAGTGTTCCTCCGGCCCGTTTCGGTGATCATCGTCTCATTTCCCCAATCCGAAACCAATTTCACGAAACCAAACCATTCCTCAAGGCGATCGCCACCATATGGACGCGGTTGACAGCGTCAAGTTTGCGCGCGGCCGCGGTGATGTGCGAATTGACCGTATGTTCGGAGAGACCGAGAATGATGGCGATTTCCGCCGACGTCTTGCCTTCGCTCGTCCATTTGACGATTTCCGATTCGCGCTGCGTCAGCCGTCCGGACATTTCCGGCGCCAGGATTTCCTCGTACAGCTTGTCGAAAATGCGCATGGCGTCGAGAAGCATGTCGGCGATCTCACTCTGATCCGGCTCCTGACGCTCGCCGCTGAACACGAGGCAGTATCGCCGCCCTTCCGGCGTAAACAGCGGGATGAAGAGAAAGACGCCAGCGAGGAATTCGTTGAAAACAAGATCGGACGGATAAACTTCCGGCTGTGCGCTCCTGCCATGGACCGGCGTTGCCAGGAAATGGGCGGTCTTTGCCCGGACCGTTCCCAGCGCTTCCTTCAACGTCGTGATGAAAAGGCCGACACGCCGCTCAGCGACATTGGTGATGACGATATCGCGTTCACCGAAAGGGGCCGAAGCCTCGGAAATGCGGGCAAGCGCGAAATTGTCGAAGTTGTAATGCTGCGCCGCCGACTTCAGCAGGCGGAAAAAATCGGTGCGGTTGATCGCCCGGCTCAACTCCGGTCCGGCATGAAAGGGAATTGCCGGGGCATTGTTCATTCCCACTCTTCCTCTCCTCCCGCCAATGCATCCGATCCCTAAATCTTGGGATATACGTCTTAAAGGCGAAGAGCTACAAAAATTGCGAGACAGGTTGATGAGAGATATCGAAAACGGGGACTTTCGGTATGCAAGGCGGAAATCATCAATTATCTCAACTTGAGGTGATGCACGGGCAGATTTTACTGAGGGGCAGTAGTTCTTACCTGGGTATCGTATTCTTCCTGCATTCAACATCCATGAATGCGAGAAGGCAGTGCCAGACGTAAGCGCGAGAGAGCCGATAGACCCATTCAGCTAAGGGGTTGGCTGATGTTCGTGGCGGCGAACGCGGGTTGATTGGTTCTCTCAGCGCTTTTTTTGCGTTCCATATTCTTCGCTCCGGTTGCATCTTGTGATGCGTCCTCGACCTTGTCAATTGCGGTTTGTCATATGGCTTGGACGAATGAGAGGGAACAGGTCATCCGGCTTTCGCCGTTTTCTACATCTCAAGATTGTGAATGATCGCGGCAAGGTCAAGTGGCTTTTCCATATAGGCATCGGCGCCGGCCTCGAGCGAACGCGCGCGATCCTCGGCAGCATCCGATCCGCTGCAGATAGCAAGCCGCATCGCCTTGAAACGATCATCCAGGCGCAACCGAGTGATCAGGCCGATGCCGCTATCAAGTGGCATGTAGAGATCGGCGACGAGCAGGTCAGGCGAGGCCTTGCCTTCCACCGCGCGCATCTCCAGCGCTTCCAGCGCCATTTCGGCCGTGGGAAAACAGAATAGATCGACGTCTATCTGCTGCCTTCTGCAGATATAGTCGACATAGAAGAGATCATCCTTGCTGTCGTCGACATAAAATAGGGTGGTCATCTAGCACCGTAATTTGGATATTGTTCGAATGAACCTCGCTGTCCTTCGACATCACCATATCGCGGTTCCACTGAAATTCGATATACCTTATCGCAGATCATTTCGCAAAAAGCGTGGCACCGCCCTGCCTTGGCTATTGAGTATTCCTCGATTTCGGAAAAAATGGCCGCGCGAACCGAAGGAGGAGACACGGGTGCAGGATCAGGGCAACGTGGACCTGCAGGACCAGCCAAGGCGGCACTACCGTGCCTTTGCGATTGCGGTCGGCTGCCTGATGTTCCTTCTCGGCGTGATTGCCCTTGCCGGCTGGCTGCTGCGGGTCGAGATTGTCATTTCGCTGGTTCCCGGCTTTCCGTCGATGGCCTTCAACACCGCTCTCTGCTTCGTGCTTTCCGGCGTGGGGCTTGCCGCCTCGACACTGGCGGCCAGCCGTTTTCGCGTAACGGCAACGATCCTGGCGGGGCTTGCGGCAGCGATCGCTGCGGCCCGGCTCGTGGAAATCGTCACCATCGGGCGGGCCTTTCACAATGTCGACATGTCGATCACGCGCTTCCTGGTTCCGCCCGATTTCATCGCCAAGATCGGCGGCGGCATGGGGCCGAACACCGCTTTGGTCTTCCTGATCGCCAATCTTTCGCTGCTGCTCTCGCTCCACATGGAGAAGTCGATAAGCCAAGTGATGCAGGAACTGACGAGCTATGTCGTCATCACGCTCGGCATGATCGCGCTGGCCGGCTATGTCACCGATGCCGAACAGGGTTACCGCTGGGGACCCTATGCGGCGATGGCGCTGCATACGGCGATCGGCATAGTGATCTTCGGCTCGGGGCTTCTCGCCCGCTCCTGGTGGATGCAGCCGACAAACCGGGCGCAGATCCCGCTGTGGATCCCGGCTGCGGTCTGCTTCACTGGCATTCTTGTCGATCTTTATACGCCGCTGGGTGTTGCCAACGGCATTCTCTACGTGCCACTGGTGTTGACGGCCCTCTGGTTCGGAAACAGAAATGCGCCGCTTTTCTTCGCCTTTGCCTGCACCGTGCTCCTGATGCTCGGCTTCTTCGCCGTCAAGCACAACGAGACGGCGTTCTGGCAGGAAATCGCCAACCGTGCCATCACGGCTGCCACGCTTTGGCTGATCGCGATCCTCGTCTTCTATTTCATGCGCAACAACTATAACCTGGAAAGCGAGCGCGTCCGCTTCGGCGCGCTGGTGCGCGGTACTCCTGATGCCGTCGTCGTCATCGACGAGCGTGGAACGGTCAAGAATTTCAATCCGGCGGCTGAAAGCATGTTCGGTTACTCCCCGCAGGAGACGATCGGCAAAAACATCAAGATGCTGATGCCCGAACCCTACCATTCCGAGCACGACGGCTACCTCGCCCATTACCGGCAGACCGGCGAGGAGCGCATCATCGGCACGACCCGCACGGTTTCCGGACGACGCAAGAACGGCATCGTCTTTCCGATCGACGTTTCCATCAGCGCAGTCGTCACCGGCCAAACGAAGACCTTTGTCGGTATCGTGCGCGACATCAGCGAACGCGTCCGCCAGGAAGAACGGATGAAAACGACGCTTTCCCAGCTCGAGGCCTATACGGCCGAGCTCGAGCGCAGCAACCACGACCTCGATGAATTCGCCTATATCGCCTCGCATGATCTCAAGGAACCGCTACGCGGCCTGCACAACCATTCCCGCTTCCTCCTGGAGGACTATGAAGACAAGCTCGACCAAGACGGCGTGCGCCGGCTGAACCGGCTCGTGCGCCTCAGCCAGCGCATGGAGAAACTCGTCAACGACCTTCTTTATTTCTCCCGGCTCGGGCGGCAGCAACTGGCGGTCAAACGCACCGATATCGGCCTGATCGTCAAGGATGTCGTCGCGACGATGGAGCTGTTGCTGGAGGAGCGGCATGCCAAGGTCATCATCGACGGCCGGCTGCCGGAGGTGGTCTGCGACGCGCCGCGGCTGACTGAAGTCTTCCGCAATCTCATCACCAATGCGATCAAATACAATGACAAGCCGGCGCCGCTCGTCTCGATCGGTTACCTCGATCGGTTCGTCGGCAAGGACGGCACGGTTGCCCGCAACGTGTTTTTCGTTAAGGATAACGGCAAGGGCATTCCGCAGGAATTCCACGAGGATATTTTCCGCATTTTCAAGCGGCTGGAAAAGTCGCAGGATTCCGACGACGGCACCGGAGCAGGCCTTACCTTCGTCCGCAAGATCATCGCGCGGCACAATGGCGATATCTGGCTGGAATCCGAGGTCGGCACCGGCACGACATTTTATTTCACCCTGGGAAAAAAGCGCGAGGGGCAGAATGCAGCAGCGTGACACGCAACCGATCCTGATCGTCGAGGATAGCGAGGACGATTTCGAAGCGACGATGCGCGCCTTCAAACGCACCAACCTGCGCAACTCGATCCGCTGGGCGGCCTCCGGTCAAGAAGCGCTCGACATGCTCGCCTCGATGGTGCCGAAACCTGGACTGATCCTGCTCGATCTCAACATGCCGGGTCTTGACGGCCGCAAGACGCTGGAGGCGATCAAGTCGAACGCCGGCTGGCGCAAGATCCCGGTGGTGATCCTCACGACCTCCGACGACGAGCGCGACATCGACGGCTGCTATGCGCTCGGCGCCAATACCTATGTGCAGAAGCCGGTCGATCTCGACGGGCTCTTCGCCGCGATCCAGCGGCTGAAGGAATACTGGTTCGAAATCGCGATCCTGCCGCTCGAGGACTGACAGATTGGCGGAACACTGCTCCATTCTCATCATCGACGACAACATCGACGATCGGGAGGTCTATCGCCGCATATTGGGCCGCGTTTCCAGCACTGCCTATACCGTCGTGGAGGCGGAGACGGGCGAAGAAGGCCTTTCACTGAACGGCCGGAAACGGCCGGACTGCATCCTGCTCGACTATTCGCTGCCGGGTCGCGACGGGCTCGGCGTACTCGCCGATATCCTGGAGGATGATCCTGCCGCCAACGTCATCATGCTGACCGGCCAGGGCAACGAAACCGTGGCCGTCGAGGTGATGAAGAGCGGAGCGCGCGACTATCTGACTAAGGATTCGCTGTCGCCCGAGACTCTGCATCGCTGCATCCAGAACGCCATCATGCACGGCATGCTGGAAGCAAAGCTGGAGCAGAAGCGGCAATCGCTAGAGATCTTCACCCGCGCCATGGCCCACGATCTGAAGGAGCCGCTCCGGACGATCAAATCCTTCAGCCGCATCCTGCACGGTTCTGCAGCGCTTCCGGCCGAAGACCGGGAATTGCTCGATTACGTGCTCAGCGCCGCCGACCATATGGAAGACCTGATCGTCAAGGTCTCGGGTTTCACCAAGCTCGAGGCCTACGGCGGGCTGGAGCTCAGGCCGGTCTCGCTATCCGATGTGCTCGACCAAGTGGAGGACAATCTGCGTCAGCAGACCGAAAGCCGTGGCGCCATCATCATCCGCGGGGCACTGCCGGAGGTGATGGGCGATGCGACGCTGCTGACCCAGCTTCTGCAGAACCTGGTGTCGAATGCCATCCGCTATTGCGAGCAGAAAGTTCCGGAGATCAGCATCGCAGGCGAAGCGCAGGGCGATATCTGCCGCCTCACCGTGCATGACAACGGGCCCGGCATCGATCCTGAGCATCGCGAGCTGATCTTCCAGCCGTTCAAGCGCCTCGTCGGCCGCGGCATCGAAGGCACCGGGCTCGGCCTTGCCATCTGCCGCCGCATCGCACAGATGCATGGCGGCTCTATCTGGTGCGAGGCAGAAAACGGGCCGGGTGCCACCTTCATTCTCGAAGTGCCGCTCGCCGAGGCGAGGTCCACGCCGCCTGCCGCATCGGCCATCCCGCACAGCGCCAGGCCGGCGGAGCAGCCAGGCGAAGGTTCGGGCAGGCTGGCCGAAGTGCTGCTGGTGGAAGACAGCCCGGCCGACATCCAGATTCTGAAGATCAAGCTGATGCGGCGGGAGAAGGTGAATTTCAACCTGCATGTCGCCACCAATGGACGCGAGGCAATGCGGCTGCTCGAAGAACGCGCCGCCATCGCCGATGTGCCGCAGATCGACCTGATGCTGCTCGACATCAACATGCCGATCATGGACGGCTTCGAGGTGCTGCATGCGCTTTCAGCCGATGTCCGCCTCAAGCAAATTCCCGTCTGCATTCTCAGCACATCAAGCGACGAGAGCGACATGCGGCGGGCCAGAAATCTCGGCGCGCGCGCCTATATGGTCAAGCCGCCGACCCTGCAGCAACTGGAAGAGGCGCTCGAAGATGTCGAACATTTGGAGTTGTTGCAGCGCGGCGATTCGCTTGCGCTTTGTGCGGAACAAAACTAAGCGATCGTCATTGGCAACGGTATGACCTTCGCAGCTCTCATACTTGCGCTCCTGACGGCGCCGCTTCAATCAGGACTGCTCTCGATGGTATCAGGCATACATCACGTCACGGCCGTCACCCGCAAGGTGCAGGCGAACGTGGACTTCTACGCTGGATTTCTCGGCATGCGGCTCGTCAAGCAGACGGCCGGTTACGAGGACGCGACGCAACTTCATCTTTTCTATGGCGATGCTGCAGGGACACCAGGTTCTCTCTTGACCTTCCTCGCCTGGGAAGATGGCGCGCCCGGCCGGGCCGGCTATGGCCAGATCAGTGAAATATCGCTGTCGATAAACCCCGCCAGCATCGGCTACTGGCTGACGCGCGCCATGAGCTTCGGCCTGCGTTCTGAAGGACCGGCTGACGAATTCGGCGAACCTGTGCTGCGGCTGAAGGACCCCGACAACATCATCCTCAAGCTCGCAGGCGCAAAGAACCTGGTATCGCCGGCCGCCTGGGATGGCGCCTCGATCCCGGTCGAGCATGCCATCCAGCGCGTTCGTGGCGCGACCATGCTGACGGAGAAGCCCGCCGAAAGCCGCAGCTTCATCGAGAGCCATTTCGGTTACGGTTTCCAGGCCAACCGCGGCACGATCGACAGGCTGGTGTCGCAGTCCGGCGACATCATCGACGTGCGCGATGCTCGCGGCTTCTGGTCCGGCGCGCCGGGCACCGGCACGGTCGATCACGTCGCCTTCCGCGCCGCCGACGAGGAGACGCTGCTTTCGGTGCGCAAGGCGCTCGAGGCGACCGACGCGTCACCGACCAACATGCACGACCGCAAATATTTCCGCTCGCTTTATGCCCGCGAGCCTGGCGGCACGCTGGTGGAGCTTGCGACCGACAAACCCGGCATGACCGTGGACGAAGAGCACGCCGCCCTCGGGGGCAAGCTGTTCGCGCCACCCGAAGCCATCACCAATCTCCATGACCTGAAGGTGATGCTGCCGCAATTTTCAATGCCCGGCCAGCCGCGCATCAATTATCGCGAGCTGCCATTCGTCCATCGCTTCTATACGCCCCCCGACCCAGACGGCAGCGTCTTCGTGCTCCTGCACGGATCCGGCGGCAATGAGACGACGCTGATGCCGCTCTTGAACAAGGTGGCGCCGCGGGCAACGCTGCTCGGCGTGCGCGGCCGGGCGACGGAGGAAGGTTTTCCGCGCTGGTACAAGCGCATTACCCCCTTTTCCTTCGACCAGAACGACATCAAGACCGAGGCCGAGGCCTTTGCGGCCTTCATCGAGGGGGCCGTCAAATCCTACGGGCTCGATCCTGATAAGGTCGTTTATGTCGGCTACTCCAATGGCGCCAATCTTTTGAACTCGCTGCTCTACCTGCATCCGAACCTGGTTCATAAGGCGGTGCTGCTGCGCTCCATGCCCGTGCTTAGCGATTATCCGCATGCCGATCTGAAGGGCACGGACCTGCTCGTCATCAGCGGCAAGACGGATGCCTATGGCAAATATGCGAGCGAGTTGGAGGAGAGGCTGAAGAGTTCGGGCGCCACCGTCGATTCCGACGTCATCCCCGGCGGCCACGATCTCGGTGATGCCGATGTGCCGATCATCCAGAAATGGCTGCTGCAGGAAAATCGCTGACGATCGACCTCGGCTTCACACCTGAACGCGGGATGTCCGGGCAACCATGATGCCGGCAAGCACCACGGCGCCGCCGAGCGCCTGCATCGTCCCGATCGCCTCGTTGAGCAGCGCCCAGGCAAGGATGGCCGCGACCACCGGCTGCAGCAGCAGTGTCAGCGAGGAGAAGGCTGGCGGCAGATAGGCGAGCGCATAGGTGATCGCCACCTGCCCGCCGGCATGGCTGATAAAGGCGAGGCCGAAGACGATTGACCAGCCATAGACGGTCGCGGGCAGCATGTGACCTTCGTAGAAGAAGCCGACCGGAAAGATGAAGGCGGCAGCCGATGCCGTGCTCCACAACATGATGCGGATCGTATCGAAGCGGCTGCGCAGCCTGCCGATTGCGAGGATGTAGCAGGCATAGAAGAAAGCGGCGATCATCGCGATGCCATCGCCGCGAAGGTCGCCATTGCCGACGGCTGCCGGTCCACCCTTCAGAATGACGACGCCTGACAGCGCCAGGACAAGCCCGAACAGGAAGATGCGGCTGATCCTCGCGCTGAAAAAGAGGAAAGCGATCAGCGTGACGAAAACCGGTGCGAGGTTGGCAAGCAGCGTTGCGTTGGCGACCGACGTCATGGTGAGCGAAAGGTGCCAGGCGCCGAGGTCGAGCGCCAACATCACACCTGGCAGAACCAGCATGCCATGGTCGGAAAGGCTATGCGGCTTCGGTCCCGCATCCTTCTTCATGAGCGAGACGATGACGATCGGGATCAGCGCCAGCGCCACGCGCCAGAAGGCCGTCGCCATCGGGCCGACCTCGGACAGCCGGACGAAGATCGGCGAGCCGCCGATCGCCGCCCCGCCGAGAAGAAGCGACGCAAGGGCGAAACGATTGGAAGGCGGGGCTTCGGAAAGGGTGGAGGCAGCCTGCGACATGATCTCGATATTTGTGGTCGCCCGAATGCCGGGCCGGCGAAAGTTGTTGGCCGAGTGACTATCAGAAGTCGATCACCGCGGACAGTCGAAGAGCGACATATTGGTGGAGAATCAGGCGGGATGCCTATTCGTCGCGCTCGTCCGTAGCTTTTCGGCGATCTCGCCGGCGACGAAGAAGGCATGCTCGGTCACCTGCGGCAGTCCCATCAGCTCGCCGAAGGTGCCGCGCGCCAGCGGGCCGGAGATCAGCAGCGAAGGGTCTGTCGTTCCCGACGGGCCGATCGCCTCAGAACGCTCGGTGCAGGCAAGCCCGAGGCCGGTGGGATCAAGCGACAGGTGACCGCTTGCCGCGAGTGCGGCGAGCCAGGGCTGGGTTTCGAGAATGCCGCCATGCGCCGGGCCGGTGGTGACGACGACGGCGTCATAGCGCCGCTCCAACGGCTGGCGCTGATGACGCGGCTGCAGGATGCAAAGAATGAACTCGCCTTCGATGCGGGCATCGGCGACCGAGCCGGCCAGGATATCGAGGCGGCCCGAGGCAATCGCCGCGTCGAGCACGGCCTCGACCTGCGGGGCGATACGGAAACGGTGCACGTCCCAATAGGGACGCAGATGGCGCACGAGGCGGCGTCGTTCGGCAACCGGCAGCACCTGCCAGAGATCGTATCCCTGCGCCCGCACCTGGTCGATCACGCCATGCCAGCTTATGCCCTCTTCCTTCGCGGCTTTTATGGCGGCGCGGATCCCTCTCAGCAGCGACACGGCGGAATGGGTCGCATCGGAGACGAAATCGCCGAAGAGCTGCTGCGGCACCGGCGCATGCCCGCGAGACCGCAGACCGCGGCGCGAGATCGCGGTTACCGGACCGTCATGCCCGCGCCCAGCAAGCGAGGCAATGACATCGGCAGCCGTCAGGCCGTTGCCGATGACCAGCACCCGATCATGCGGACGGATCACCTCGAGCGCGCCGGGCTTGGTGGTATCGGCGATGAAACGGGGATGGGCCGCAAGCCGGCTTGCAAGCCGGCCGGGGGCTACGGGCGGCGGATGGCTGGTGGCGATCGCGACAATATCGGCCTCCGTCACGCCGCCTCTGTCGTCGAGGATCGACCAGCGGCCGGCACCGCGCTCGACCCCAGTCACTGCGGCGCGGCAATGACGCACGGCACCGTCTTCCAGCAGCGGCTTCAGCAGCGAGGCGACATAATCGCCGAACAGCCGGCGCCGGGGGAAGAGCAGGCCCTCGGGCTGCTTGGCCTCAGGGTCGTCGGCGACGGCGTTGCGGGCTTCGATCCAGGCCTGGAATTCCTCCAGGTCGTCGGGCTGCAGGCTCATCTTGGCGGCAGGAACATTGATGCGGTGGGCCGGATCGGCGGTGTCATAGGCAAGGCCGTGGCCGAGCTCGGCGCGCGGCTCGAAGACCACGATGGCAGGGCGCTCGCCGCAGTTGGCTCTCGCGAGATGATAGGCGACGCCGGCGCCAGAGACACCGCCGCCGATGATGGCGACGACGGGCTGTTCAGACGTCGGGAGAGGCTTGGGCTGCATGGTGGCCGGGATCATTGCTTTCGATGCCCGAGCATAGAAGCGGGGCAATGGTCACGCAATCCTCCTCCCCAGTTGTCTATAATTATTATGTAGATTTAGCCCGATATCGTCGTCGAGAACTCGGGATCGCCGCGGATGGTGTTGCTCACCGTGCAGATCTCGTCTTCGGCGGCATGGGCGATTTTCTGCCGGGTGTCCTCATCGATATCGCCCTTGATGGAGAAGGCGATGTTGAACTTGGCAACGCGCGAAAGGCCTTCCGTCGCCTTCTCGCCGGTGACCTCGGCAGTGATCTCGCTGATCTTGTCGAGAATGCCCATCTGGCTGGCGGCGATGCGGGCGCTGAGCACCAGGCAGGCCGAGAGCGAGGAATAGAGCAGATCGAGCGGATTGAAACCCGGCTGCGACGGAGCGGTGACGATATCGATTTCGCCCTTGGTGGCGGAAGTGACGTGCGGGAAACCGGTACGGCCGAGAACGGCGGTAGCGCCGGTCGGGCGGGGACGAGCCTTGAGATCGGCCATGTTGAAATCCTCTTGCGAATATCCTGCAGATGGTGATTTCCGCCCAGCGCGGCAATGGCAATGGCCCGCCCATCGGGTTCGGAACCTTTCCATCCCTCATCAGTTGAATACACCTGAACGAAATCAGTGACAAAGGTGGATTGCGATGCCTGATGTCCGCAGCGTGGATAACCAGAGCCGGCGGATGGATGCTCGCGATCGTCTGATCGTTGCGCTCTATGCGCAGCTGAAGGCCGAGCGGGCAACGCGCGAAACGCTGGAGTGGGCGATCCGAAATGGCGCGATCTCGCGGGAGGTGCTGGAAGCCATCGCTGCCGATCCGGTTCCCGTCGTCACCAGCGAGGATATCGCATCGCTGGAGAAGATCATTGCGCTCGATGAACGGCGCAAACCAAATCGGAACTAGCCGACGACATCATGCACCCGATTAGTTGAGAAGAGGAGATCCGAGATGGCCGATATCACCTATCAGGTCGTGCCGCATGACAATGGTTGGGCCTATAAGCTCGGCGACACACTTTCGGAAACCTATGCGACAGCGGATGAAGCAATTGTCCATGCCAAGGACGCTGCATCGAGGCAGAAGATCGGCGATGGCGATGCGCTGCTCGCCTATCCCGCGCCTGATGGCGGCTGGGAAGTCCTGCCAATCGACACCGACAAGAGCGGCAGCCGGCTCTGATTGGCTGCGGAGGATGGAATGGCCGCTCGGGCAAGCTGGAAAGGTCATCTCAAGGTGGGCGACCTTGCCTGCGCCGTCGGGCTCTATACCGCTGTTTCCTCCTCCGACCGTGTCTCTTTCAATATCATCAACCGCAGGACCGGCCACCGGGTAGAACGGCAATTCGTCGACAGCGAGACCGGCAAACCGGTCGAGCGGGGCGACCAGGTCAAGGGCTATCAGATGGAGAATGGCGATTACATCGTCATCGAGGGCGACGAGATCGCCGAAATCATGCCGGAAAGCGACAAGGTCCTCAATATCAAGGCTTTCATCGCCTATGACGATATCGACAAGCTTTATTTCGACCGCCCTTACTATCTCGCGCCCGTCGACGAACACGACGAGGAGGCACTGTCGCTGATCGCTAGGGGCATGCGTGACGGCAAGGTCGCGGCGCTGGCCGAAGCCGTGCTTTTCCGGCGCAACCGGACGCTGCTGATCCGTCCGCATGACGACTACATCGTCGCGACGATGCTGAATTTCGACTACGAGGTGCGCTCGGCCGATACCGTCTTCAAAGACATTCCAGACGTCAAGTTCGATAAGGAGATGCTCGAACTCGCAGGCCATATCCTGGAGACCAAGCGTGGCAGCTTCGAACCAAGCGATTACGAAGATCGCTACGAGGCTGCCCTCGTCGAACTGGTAAAGGCGAAAATCGAGGGCCGGGCACCACCGAAGAAGAAACAGCCGCCGGAACGCAAGGTCGTCGACCTGATGGAAGCGCTGCGCCAGAGTGCCAAGATGAGCGGCAAAGCGCCAGCAAAGAAGGCCCTGGCGAAGAAGAAGGCGCCGGCGCGCAGCGACGGCCGCAGCAAGAAGGCAAGCTGAGATGGCCTCGCCCCTTGGCGGGCGATAGGCAATCTCAGGCGCACCCGACCTCGTCGCGAATGCATCAGCTTGTCGTGTCGGCGAAGCCGCTGGACCTGAAGCGCGTCAAAGTGGATTCCCGCGGTGCGTTTTAAGTCTTTGATTTATATATTGCTGGCCGCTTTTTCATTGGCGCGACTTCTGGCCGCCTTCCGCGGCCAGGCTCTTTTTCAGCGCATCCATGATATTGATGACATTGCCCGTCGATTTCACGGGTGCAGGTTTTTTCGCGGGCGCGGCCTTTTTCAGGCTCTTCTGCTTGCCGCGGAGCATCGACTTCAGGCGTTTCTGGATTGGGTCCTGCACCATGGTGGGGCTCCAATCCTTCGTCTCTTCCTTCACAAGTTGCGTCATCAGCGTCAGCAGCTTGCTGTCGATCTCGGTCTTCTCGTCGAGTTCGGCGACGGGTTCACGCACCTCGTCGCCATAGCGCAGGGTCCAGAGAATGATGCCTTTGCCCAGCGGCTCCAGCAGCACGGCACGCTCACGACGGTAAAGGACAAGCCGGGCGATGCCGACCACGTCATTCGCCTTCATCGCCTCGCGGATGACGCAGAAGGCTTCCAACCCGACCTTGTCCTCGGGCACCAGAAAATGCGGTTTGTCGTACCAGATCCAATCGATCGATCCGCGCGGCACGAAACTGTCGATCTCGATGGTGCGGGTGCTTTCGAGCCCGACTTCCTCGATCTCCTCGTCTTCGAGAAGAACATAGTCATCCTCGCCGCGCGGATAGGCCTTCACCTGGTCCCGCTCGGCCACCGGTTTATGCGTGACGCTGTCGACATATCGGCTTTCGACGCGGTTCTTCGTCTGGCGATTGAGGACATGGAAACGGACCTTGTTGCATTCGGTCGTCGCCGGCGTCAGCGAGACGGCGGCAGTGACGAGCGAGAGCTTGAGATAACCTTTCCAGAATGTCTGACGTGCCATGTCTGTCCTGTCTCCCGGACACGGTTGGGCATGGCAATCAACGGGCGGGTTCGGTCTTTGGTTCCGGCAATTGAAGACTTCGTTGATCAGCTACGGTCAGTGATTTCCATTTCATGGATCGGCTGCCAACGGGGCCGAGCACTGTGGGCGGAGAGACACAGCCACTCTTTCCTTGCCACCGCCATTTTCCTCTTCAATAATGAAAGCCCCAAGACGTCAGGATATCGGTAATCTGAATGTTGCGACCCTTCGCCAACCTTGTCATCGTCCTCGCATTGAATTTCCTTTTCATTGTCAGCAATGCTGGCCCATCCTTCGCACAGGAATGCCCCGACCCTGCAAAGGTGTCGAATGCGCTGGCTCAACAAAAGCCGGCAAACAAGAGATATGATCGCGCTCTTCCCAGCTACCGCGACAAATCGGCCCGATACAATCTGGCTCTTGTCGGCGATTCACTCATCGAGCTCTGGCAGCCTTGGATCAAGGACAGCTTTCCCACGCGCCCGGTGATGAACCTCGGGGTCGCTGGGGATACCACGCAAAATGCACTGTACCGCCTCGATGGTCTAAACCTTCCGGATTTCCATCCCGCCGATGTCGTCGTGCTTATCGGCACGAACAACCTGGGTGCGAAAACTGCGCCATGCGCCGTGGCAGCTGGTGTCGTGGCTGTTGTCAGCAAGGTTCGCGCTCTTTGGCCAGGCGCCCATATTTATGCGTTATCCATACCGCCTCGGGGCAAGCGCTATGCCTTCTACGAGGATGTGCGAATTCCGGCCAACCAGCTTGTCGCATCGTCATTGGCTGCAATGCCGGGTGTCACGTTTGTTCAAATGAACGATGATATGTTGCGGTGCGGTAAGCCAAGCGATAAAGAATGTTCCAACTACAAGCCTGACCATCTTCATTTTAATGAAGGGGCATACAAGCTGATCACGAGCTTCCTCGCCGCAGCGGGTCTACAGCTTTGATTTTTGCCGCTCAGGTGGTTACCAAAACGCAAGGCGGAATGTCATGAGCACCTCATTTGACAGCTACCAACCGATTGGCCTGCAAAGACATAGACCCAGAGCTCGCGCGCAATATCGCATTCGGCGTGAAACCTTCGTGCGGATCGTCCTCTCGGCAATATTTTATATTTCCCTCTGGAGAGCGACCGGCATGTGGTATGGGCTGCCGGCCGACTTCCAGGAGGGCGTCGGCAAAGACCCCATGCCGATGCGACTGTTGCTGATGTCGCTCGTTCCACTCATTGGCCTCTACTGCATCCTGGAGCCCAGGCGCATCTTCGAATTGATTCGCAGCGCCTCGCCGCTGGTCGGCATAGTCTGCTTATGCGTCTTTCTCTCGATTGCTTTTTCCGTCAGCGTCGGAGCCTCGCTCCGAGCCCTCGTCGCCGTCGCATTGCTGACAGCTGGACCCATTCTTTACCGGGCCCGTTACGGAGCCGTTGACACATTTGAAAGCCTGGCGAAGTTTGCGATTGCAACGGCTTTCATCAATATTCTTTACACAGCAGCCTTTCCGCGGTTCGCGGTGATGAGAGGCAGTTATGCCGGGATGGTGAAAGGGGCATTTTACCACAAAAACATGCTCGGCCAGTTCTCGGCAACAAACTTCATCTTGCTGCTGCCGGCCCTGCCGATGTGGCGTCTGCGCTACTATGATCTCCTGCGATGGGCGGCAATGCTGCTCTACCTCGTGCTCATCGTGCTGGCGAAATCATCGACGGCGATCATCCTGCTTTCGATCGGAATAGCCGTATACTACGGAATGAGCTGGATTCAGCGCTTTCCAGGCCGGATCTTCAGATCCTTCGTCGTGCTTCTTGCATTCGCCCTGCTGGGCTTTGTCGTCTCCGTCGCGTTGATGGGTGTGGCACAGGCGATTGCCGAGTCATTCGGGAAAGACCTTACGCTCAGCGGACGTACGAATGTCTGGGAACAGTTGCTGCCGTTGATCTTCGAGCGGCCCCTTACCGGCTGGGGATTTGCCTTGTTCCGACAGCCCGAAATCATGGAGCAATATGTTCGTCTTACCTGGGACGCTCAATCCACCCACAACACCTATATCGAACTTGCGCTGAACATAGGCATCCCCGCGACCATCATCTGGACGTCGTTCGTGGTGGTGCGGCTCGTGGGGAAGATGACCTCGTCACCCCTCAATCAAGCGCTCGCCATCACCAAGAGGAAGGAGGTTGTCATTATCCTCCTGATCCTGATCGGCGCGTTCACCGAAGCCGGAATGATGCTGGCCCCCTTCATCCTATGGCCCCATACCGTGATCGCACTGACGAGCCTCGGCCCGGAGTTCCTGTCCCGCTTCCGCAAACCGACCCAGGCAGGCGCGCAACATGAATCAGGCTAAAAAGATGAGTTCAAATAATCGTAGACTGGTTGGCCTCGATGGGATTCGCGGCCTGGCGGCTATTTGTGTGGCAGTGCATCATACCGAAGGGTTTGTCGGATTTGATGCAGCACCTGCTGCATACCTCGCCGTCGACCTGTTTTTTTGTCTCAGCGGCTTCGTGATCGGCCACGCCTATGAGAGGAAACTCATTCAGGAGTCTACGCTCTCTGCCAATGATTTCGCCATCAAGCGTCTCATCCGCTTGTATCCCCTCTATCTGCTCGGTTTGTTGCTCGGCGTACTCGCATATGCAGGTATGTCGCTCAGCAGAAATCAGCAAATGGATCCCATGCTGTTTGCCACCTCGTTGCTTGCCTCGATGTTCTTCCTGCCGGCGATCGGTGGAACATCGCTGAAGGCGCCGAACTTGTTCCCCTTCAACGGTCCGTCATGGTCCCTGTTCCTGGAGATCGTGATCAACCTCGCCTACGGCTATGCGGCGAGAATGCTGTCCAGCGGCGTGCTCGCACTCATCCTGCTGGCGTCATGGGTTTGGCTGGCGGCGCAAACGCTGGCCCATGGAAGCGCCGACCTGATCCCGCTCGACGGCGCTTTGCTCTCCGGTTTTCCCCGCGTTCTCTTTTCCTTCACCCTCGGCATCTTGATGTACCGCTACCGTGAGCGGCTTTCCCCTTCAGGCATCGGAAAAGCAGCAGCAGTGGCTGTCATCGTCGTCGCGACTGCACTTCTCGTTTTCCAGGCGCCCGCCGCCTTGGTTGGCATTAAGGACCTGATTGTCATCACTGCTCTATTTCCGATCGCCGTGCTTGTCCTTTACACAGCCAACTTCGATGGCGTGCTGCGACAGCCGCTTCTTATTGCGGGAGAGGCGTCTTACGCGCTCTATGCAATTCATGTTCCGCTGCTCGGCTTGCTATTGGGAGCATTGAAAGCCGCTGGCCTGGGGCAACCGCCGGCTTGGGCGATCTTTGCCATCGTTCTTCCATTGATCGTCCTATTGGCCATCACCGTCACCCGCCTCTACGATGAACCGGTGCGCAAAGCGCTCAGCGCCGGAAAGGCCATGAGACTTCGCTGGCGTCGATCCTGATTTTGGCGCGATCCGGGTTCTCGGTCGCACCGCTTAAATCGAGAGATAGCGCTTCTGCCAAAGCAGCCTATGTTCTTGCCATGCGCGCGGCGTGAAGTCGTCATAGGCAGTCTCAGCGATCGCCAGCATCCAGTTCTGCGCCTTGCGGGCAAGCAAGACGCATGACAATTCCATGCCAGGCTCAACCGTAATGGAAGGCCGATTGGCACCTGGGATGTCGATCCCCTTGTCACGCCACTGGATGCGGATTTCGTCGGGCTCGGATGTCCATTCGCCGGAGGCAACGGAAGCCTTGCCGTCAGGCTTCAAGCGAAGCGGCGGCGGGGTGATATTCAGAAAGCTGCCATCGTTGCGATAGTTGCCATCGATATCACCCGCAGTCGCCTTGCCGTTTCCCTTGAGAACCATGTCCTGTTCGCACCGCAGGAATATGTTGCGCCGAAAGCTCCCGGACCACGGTCGATTGGCGAAGAACGCGATGTCGCATTGGCTGATGACGTTGTCGTGGATATCGATGTCTTTGCGAAATGCCAGTTCCTGATCCGAAAAGCCGCTCAGGCTGACGCCACGATTGGTGTTCTCGATCCAGTTGTCATAAACGTGATGCGCGGCGTGGTCGGCCTTGTCGGCGATGCCGTAGCCGAAGGAATAATCATTCATCCTGCCATCGCGCATGATGTTGCTGCGCACCACGGCGTCATCCCCAATCGACGAAAAGGAGAAATTCTTGCCGCCGATGAAATTGTATTCGACCAGGTATTTGCGAGTTCTGTCGCAGACCAGCGCGCCCTTGTTCGATGCGCTCGCGGGCGACTGCAGGAAGAGATTGCCGCGGATCACGATATCGGAGCTGATATTGTCGTCGCTGTTTTGATAGGCGAACTGGCAGCAGTCTGCTCCCTCGCCCGGCGCCGCGCCGATGCGATTATTCTCCAGCAACACGTGCGTCGTCTTTGTCAGGTAGATGCCGTCGCCGTTTACATTCTCCGTTTCACAGCGCCTGACGGTGAGATTCTTGCCATTGTGAAATTTGAAGCCTCGAGGAGAATTCTTGACGATAACGTCTTCGATCACCGTATCGGAAAACACCTGATAGGCGACGCCGACATCGGGCGCACCATCGATGACCTGTCCGCGTGTAGACGCGCCGTGAACTTTCTTTCGCAGGATGGCGGTCATTGCATTTCCTTCGATACCGGTGCCGCGGGGAATTAAGCAGAGGGCATGTGGCGGATGTTTGAATATGTGGATATTCAGCTTGTAAACCGCCCATCTTGCAAAAACGACAGTGTCTGGCTCCACATCGTCTTGTTGACGGGTAAGAAAGTGTGGTTTGCCGGAATGACGATATGCGCCGACGCGCCGTCGAGACGGGTGCTCTCCACCGAAACCTTTCCATCATTCGGAACCCTGAGGCCGATGATAAGGGAGGAGACCGGGTCGATGGTCCGATTCCCGGCGATGATGCCAAGTTCATAATCCACAGTGCCAAACAGCTCCGTCATCGCGGTTTGATCGGTGATCAGCTGCTGTCCTGCCGGTCCATAGACCTTCCTGAACAAGGGCCAGTTCTTGAGGAAATCGGCAATCTGACTGCCGCTGTTCGGCGTTCCGACCATCACAACTCTCCCCAGGTTGGCTGGGCGATAGTTCCTGAGAAAAGCGCGGACAATCAGCCCGCCCATCGAATAACCGACGAAATGGACCCGGCCGTCGCCTGCCTCCTTCGCAGCGCCGTCGATCTCAGGTCGGATGATGTCGACGAGGTCGCTGATCGAAAACTTGGTGGAGGGGTAACCGACGTTCACAACCCGATACCCGTGGGCCGACAGGAAGCCGGCGAGCTTCGCCATGCTTTTCTTCGTCCGGGCAATTCCGTGAAACAGGAGAACTGTATCGTTCATCAGTATCCGCTCAACGGGCTGCTATCGATCAGGCGGCCTATCCTTCTAGCTCTCACGGTGAAGCTTGTCACGACAGCCGGCGTTCTCGAATAGCGGCGCGCTTGATGCGGCGTCCCGCTAGTGATCTAGTGGGTGCTGAAATGAAGGTGAACTTCAGCAATCCTTCTGATGAATGTTCGACCGCTCCTGTGCTAGCCTCCTATGCGCGTCTTAAAGACGCCGGCGCTGTAGAGAAAGAAATGCGAGCACGTGACGACCAGCATCAGACATATCGCTAAACTTGCAGGAACATCGGTCTCTTCGGTCTCGCGCGTGCTCAACAACAGCGGTTATGCCTCGCCTGAGCTCAGGGAGCGGGTCGAGGCGGCCATCCGAACGCTGAACTACACGCCCAGCAAGGGTGCCCGTATGCTGCGCGGTGCACCAAGCCGGATGATCGGACTGATGCTGCCGTCGATCGAGGTGCCTTTCTTCGGCATCCTCGCCCATGCGATCGAACAGGAACTGTTCCAGCACGGCTATCAGACGCTGATCTGCAGCACGGCGGAAAACATGGACCATGAGGTGCGCTACATCTCCATGCTGCTCGCCCAGCGCATCGACGGCGTCATCGTGGCAAGCGCCTTCGGCAGCATCGAGCATTTCGGGGTGCTGCGGGACGCTGGCATTCCGATCATCGCCATTGACCGCGAGCTGAACGGCATCGCTGACGACGCTGTCATGGCCGATCACGAGGAAGGTGGACGGCTGATGGCGCGCCATCTGATGGGCCTCGGCCACCGGGCAATCGCCATCGTCGGCGCGCCGGCCCACAGTCAGCCGATCCAGCTTCGCCTTCAGGGCATCACGGCGGAGATGGCGAAAAATGCGATCGCGCCTGCCACCGTGGCGATGGCGGAAGAGCACAGCTTTGCAGAGACCTACCGGCTGGCGCGGGAGCTGCTGGCCTCTCGACCTGAGGTCACCGCGATCATCGGCACGACCGACGTTTCGGCGATTGCCGCAATCCATGCCATCCAGGATCGCGGGTTTTCCGTTCCGGGCGACTATTCGGTCGTGGGCTTCGACGATCTGCCGGAGGCTGCCTACGTCTTTCCACGGCTGACAACGGTCGCGCAGCCGATCCGCGATGTCGGACGGCAGGCAGCACAGCTGCTGGAAGCGCTGATCGAAGAGCACCAAACAGGGTACGAATCTCGGCAAGGCGCGATCGTAAAAGTGCCGGTCACGCTGATCGAGCGCGATTCCACCGGCACTGTTCGCAGGACGCGGCCAAGCTAGGGCCGGACGATGACCTTGATCTCGCCTGGCAATGGCGCGTTGCCCACCACGTCGGCGACCTCCTCGAGACTTATGGTTTTGGTGACCAATGCATCCAGTTCCAACGCCCCGCTCGCGACCATTGCCGCAGCACGCGAATGGGTGAAAGGATTGAGGTAGGCCGGCCTGATATCGACTTCGTTTACCAGCAGATCGAAGGGCAGAACCGGCACCTCGACACCTGCCGGCGTCACCCCGAAAAGCACGAAGGTGCCACCGCGCCGCGCCATTTTCAGACCGCTTTGCAGCGTCTCGCTGACGCCGGCGCACTCGATGACCACGTCCGCGCCGCCTTTGGTGACCTCCCGAACAGAAGCGATTGTATCCGAAGCGGCCGGATCGAAGGCGTGCGTGGCTCCCAGGCGCAAAGCGGTTTGGCGTCTCGATTGCTGTCGCGTGATCAAAATGATCTCGCCTGCCCCAGCCAGGCGGGCCAGTTGCACCATCAGCAGGCCGATTACGCCCCCGCCGAGGATAGCAACGCTGTCGCCCGGACGGATCTTTGCCTTGTCGATGGCGTGGATGCAGCAGGCCAGCGGCTCACTGAAGGCGCCGTGAACGGGGTCGAGGTCGGCCGGCAGGACGAAGGCCTGGGCCTGCGGCACCGCCACATATTCGGCAAAGCCGCCATCCCGTGTCACGCCGATGGCGGTCAAGCTCTCGCACAAGTTCGGCCGCGCCTGCCTGCAGGCCCGACAGGTGCCGCAGGCAATATTCGGGTCGACCGTCACGAGCTCACCGCCGGTAAAGCGGGTAACGGTATCGCCGATCTCTTCGACGATGCCGCAGAATTCGTGCCCCAGCGTCACGGGGATCGCTGTCGGATACTCGCCCTTGTACATGTGGCGATCGGAACCGCAGATGCCGGCCACCGCAACCCGGACAAGCAGCTCGCCCGGCCCGGCAACTGGCTTCTCGACGTTGCGCATGGTCAAAGACCCGATCGACTCTAAACGTACAGCTCTCATTCCACTCCTCCAGACATCAAGTTCGATTGCTTCGTGCTGATGAAGCCGCTTCTCGCGACGCGGCATCGACCATCCCGGGCACGGCTCAAGCGCTCAGCTCATGACATTTCCGCCGTCGACATTGTAGCACTGCGCCACGATGTATGCTGCATCTGGCCCGGCCAGGAAGGCCGCCATGGCAGCTTGTTCGTGGGGCGCGCCGAATCGTCCGGCGGGGACGGTGGCGGCCACGCGGCGCTTGACGTCACCGGGTTTCAAACCTTCCCGGCTGCCGAGTTTTGCATCGACGACGTCCCACATCGGCGTATCGACGACGCCGGGAGCGATGGCGTTGACGTTGATCCCGTAACGGATCAGCTCCAAAGCGCAGCTTTGGGTGATGCTGATGACGGCCGCCTTGGAAGCGCAGTAAGCCACCGCCGGTCCTTCGCCCCGGCGCCCAGCCTGGGACGAGAAGTTGATGATGCGTCCACCTTTCCCTCTCTCCACCATGTGCCGGGCAACGGCCTGCGTCATGAAGATCAGCCCTTCGATATTGACCTGAAATACCCTTGCGGTGCGCTCTCGGGATATTTCCAGAATGGACTCGACGTCGTAAATGCCTGCAGCATTGACCAGGATGTCGATCTGACCAGCGGTTGATATGGTGAAGCGTACAGCTTCTTCGATGCTGTCTTGGCTGGTCACGTCAAGCGCCACATCCCAGGCCTGCGGGCCGATCGCTTCCGCCACCCGTGCGCATCGTTCACCGTCGAGGTCCGCCACGACAACCCTCGCGCCTTCGGCGGCAAAACGTTCGCAGACCGCCTTGCCGATGCCGCTCGCTCCTCCCGTGACCAATGCCACCTTGCCGGAGAGCCGCGCCGTTTCCGTATGGGTCATCGCACTGCCTCCCCGGCCGCGGCTGCCGTAACGAATAGCTTCATGTTTGCTCCTCCCTTTTTGACTGAACGATAATCGGAGCCGCCCTCCTGAGGCGACGCCAATGGGCTAAGCGGATTGCGGGTTCGTCTCCTTCGCCTCGCGAAAAAGGACGGACATGTCGGGGATGCCATCGGTGGCCGTCGCCCCCATGAGGCAACGCGCAGCTGCGGCATGGGCGACGGCGCAGATATGCTCGACCGGCCAGTTCTCATGCAGGCCGTAGAGCACGGCGGCGCAGAAGGCGTCTCCTGCGCCGACGGTACTGACGATGTCATCGGGATCGACAGGTCGTGAACGCGTGATGATCGTGGAAGCGCCTGATGCAAACCAGAAGCAGGTTTCCGGTGCATGGATGATCGCGCCCTTGGCGACACCAGCCGCAAGCAGGCGCTCGCCCGCTTCCAAAAGCCCCGCTTCGATCAAATCTCCCCTCGCATCGCGAACGATAACGCCGGTTGCCCGCCCCGCCTCCATCTCGTTGATGATCAGATAATCGCAGAAGGGCAGAGCGACACCGACCTTCTTCGCAAATTCCGGGTCTTCGCTCGATACGAAATCCACACAGGTCGTAAGCCCGGCGCGGCGCGCCGCTTCCAGCAGGCGCGACGCTCCCGAACGACCGTCGGGACCAATGCCGTCGAGACCCGGCAACAGCATGAGATAACCGAGATAGAACAGCCGATAGCCGGCCTTGGCGAAGGCTGCGGGTGAGACAAGCTCGTCCGTGACGGCATCGTTGGCGCCGCCATGATAGAAGAAGGTCCGGTTCTGACCGGGCACATTCATGACATGCGTATGCGCCGTCACCCGGTCGGCAAGCGCGATCAGCCCACCGACATCGACGCCGGCAACTGCCAGGCGGGCCTTGACGATTTCGCCGTCCTGATCAGCGCCGATGCATCCCGCCGCCGCCAGCTTTCCGGGAAACCCAAGCGAGGCCAGATCGGTGACGACATTGGCCGCCCCGCCCCCCACGCCCAGATCCTGGTGCAGGATATGCGCGAGATTGCCCTGTTCGGGCCAATAGGACAGGGTGTGGACGCGATCGACAATGAAGTTTCCCGCGCAGACGATGCCGCCATGCTTCTGACCGTCGCGATCGCAAACCTCCTCCCCGGCTCGCATCAGTTGACTCCTTCGTTCCACAAGGGTCTCAGCGGCGGCTCGTCTTCCTCGATCGCGGCGAAGCGTGCGATCGGCTCCAGAAAGAAATTGTCGCTGTTGTCGTCGTTGACCTGACTGACCTCGCCGACAAGCACAGGTCCGCCCTCTTTCCTGCCGTAGAAGCGGTGGTAGAGCCCGGTGCGGATCGTCACGCTCTGCCCAGGCTGGAGAACCAGCGGTTCCCATGCAGCGAGCCGGTGCGCCAGCCCGTCTACCGGCACCGTTAGATCCTCCGCCAGCACATTGCCATCGGCATCGGTTGCGGCGAATTCGATGACGAGATCGCCGCCGGCGCGATTGATGATGTCTTCCATCTTCGCCGCATGACGGTGGGTCGGCGTGACCTGCCCTTCGCCAACGAAGAGCAGCTTTTCGGCATAGGTCCGTTCACCCAAGACATCGACGATGCCATTGCGCAGGCTAAACAGCACGAGACCGCATTCGGCAAACCGGTTCGAGCCGAAATCGGTGACATCCCAACCCAGCTGATGGGCGCGCAAATAGGCTGATGCCTCGGGATGAGCGGCAAAATCCGCCGCCGTCCAGGAACCCCATGCCGGCAGGGACCAGTGCCAGCGCTCGAGGCTCTCGGTTGCCCGCAGCAACGCGGCGTTGATCTCGGAGCGCTGCATCAGGCTGACGCCCCGTCATACTCGACCGGCACCACGACGTCCTCGCGACCGGATTTGAGAGCTGCCGTCAGGACTGCGTGATGCGCCTGCGCCTCGGCCGGCGTCGCGCAGCCGAAACCGTTGGCATTGCCGCCGGCAAGCTCATCGACGAAGGCCGCCCACATCTGCTGTATGGCGTCGGCAAAACCGAATTCGAAGATCTTGCCTGTTATGGCCGGAAATAGCGAGCCATAACCCAGATCCTCGGTACTCCAAGCCTGCGCTCCGCCATTATAGTCCATCCACTGCCATTGGCGCGGCGACTTCGTGCTGAAGAACGCGCTTTTCTTCATGCCGAGAACTCTTAGGTACCAGGTGTTGGATTCGCCGGGCGCGATGCGCCAGGTTTTCAGCACCATCGGGAAATCCTGATCCCCGGTGCGCACGCGGCTGCTGATCGTGGCATTGTCCCAGGTGGTGCAGGGCAACATGCCGCCCTTGCCGTCAGGACGTTCGGTGACCTTTTTGACCAATTGTGCATGCAGGGTCGTCGGGCGCCAGCCGAGACGCAGCGGCACGTGCAGCACATGCATGCCGAGATCACCCATGCAGCCATAGTCGCCATTGATATCGGCCATGCGCTTCCAGTTGATCGGCTTCTGCCGGTCGATATCCGAAGAGTGCAGGAAACCCGCCTCGACTTCGATTATATCCCCCATCTCGCCGCTTTTTGCGAGCGCGATGACCTTCTGCGCGCCGGGGAAGAAAGGCATTTCCGACGAGCAGCGGACCAGAAGTTCCGGATGCTCGGCGAGAACCGCCATCATCTCCCGGTTCTGCGCGGCGTCCATGCCGAAGGGCTTTTCACCGAGAAGATGTTTTCCGGCCTTCAGGATGTCGATGTAGAATTGCTGGTGCAGCACATGCGGGACGGCGCAATAGACCGCATCGACCTCGGGATTGGCCAGAAGCTCCTTATAGTCAGCGGTGAACTGGCGAACAGTCGGCACATGATCCCTGAACCAGTCGAGCAGCGTCGCGTTGGTATCACAGACGGCGACGATTTCCGGTCGCGCTTTCACATCGGCCAGATGCAGCCAGCGCGCCGCAGCGCTCGCAAACTCGCGTCCCATCAGACCGCAGCCGATGACGCCGAAGCGGAATATTTTCGTCATGACATCTCCTCCCAGACGCGCATCAGCCAATATGTAGCGAAGCTTGCTCGACGGAAGCCTTGTCATGGACGATGGCCATCAAGGCCCGCGTCATGCCGGCGGGATTGTGATGCTGGATAACGTTGCGGCCATAGACGATGCCACGGGCGCCCTGCTCCATCAACTCTCTGGTGCGGATCAGGATTTCCTGATCCGAAACGCGGCCGCCGCCGCGCACGAGCACCGGCAGGCATTGGGCGATCTCGACCACGCGGTGATATTCCTCGACATTGTCGCAGGGGTCGGCCTTGATGATATCGGCGCCAAGTTCAGCCGCCTGGCGCACCAGCGGCAAGATCTTGTCAATCGCGCCATCGACCATGTAGGCGCCCTTGGAATTGTCCTGCATGACGAGCGGCTCGACCATCAGCGGCATGCCGTAGATCTCGCATTCACGTTTCAGGCTGTTCACATTGCGCACGCAGGCGCGATAGACTTCCGGCTGGTCCGGAAGCATCAAAAGATTGACGACGACACAAGCAGCATCCAATGCAATGCCCTGCTCCACCGCCCTGTCGATCATTTCGGAAAACAGCTGAGACGGCAGGGGATTGCCATAGATGTTGGCGATGTCGGTGCGCAGCACCAGTGCCGGGCGATGCTTGCCGGGGATCGCCTGCAGAAGAGGTGCCGTACCCGGCGGCAGCTGAATGGCATCCGGCGCCGCGTCCGCGATCACCTCGATGGCCGTCTTCATGTTCTCGATGCCGGCGAGGAAGGTTCGTTCATTGAACATGCCGTGATCGATGGCAACGTCAAAACAATTTCCAGACACGCCGAAAAGTCGGTTCAATCGCGCGGATTTCATCGAATTCCTCCCAGATATGGTAACGTTTCCACATTCGAATAAACGGAGCAAGATGGCGAGTCAAGATAATGTGGAAACGTTTCCATGCCGCCTCTTCCGGCGCGGGACGAGGCGCCGCTCGCGCCTCGTCCCGGAAGGACTACCAGCAGGTGAATCCTGCATCGACGTTGACGATCGCCCCGGTCATGAGGCTGGCGGCGCCTGACGCAAGGAAGAGGACCGCGCTGGCAACCTCCTCCGGCGTTCCCATTCTTCCCATCGGCGTGTCGGCGAGCCAAAGCGGGATACGCTCGCGATTGGCTTCGACGGCCACCACCATCGGCGTCTCGATGTAGGTGGGTGCGACGGCGTTTACCCTGATGCCGTGATGCGCCCACTCGGCGGCCAACGAGCGCGTGAGGTGATGGACCGCCGCCTTGGAAACGTTATAGGCGGTCTGAGGCTGGGGCCGGTTGCAGATGTGCCCCGACATCGAGCCGAGGTTGACGATGGCGCCGCGTTTCATCGAAATCATCGGACGACCGAAGGCGCGCGAGCACCAGAAGACGCCATTGAGATTGACGTCCATCATGCGCAGCCAATCGGCGTCGGTGAGATCCTCGGCCGAGATGCCGTTCTGGCCAATTCCGGCATTGTTCACCAGGATCGTCGCCGGCCGCCCGCCATCGGCAAGCTCGGCTGCAATCGCCTCCATTCGGGCCGCGTCGGTGACGTCGCCGACCCGGACTTCGACGTCGTAGCCTCTATCCCGGAGAGCAAGTGCTTGCTCAGCGTCGCTCTCACTGCGTTCGATGACAACGACGGCGGCGCCCGCTTCGGCCAGCGCCTCGGCGCAGCAGAGCCCGATCGCTCGCCCTCCGCCCGTGACCACTGCCCGTTCGCCATCGACGCGAAATTTCTGCTGGTAGCTCATCTCACCTCTCCTCAAATGTCAAAGGCGCTGGGAAGCACGACGATATCGCGGATGGTAACGTTGCGCGGCCGGGTCAGCATGAAGATGATGGCGTCGGCGACTTCCTTGGGCTCGATCAAGGCTCCGGCCTCCTTGGCCTTGCGAAGGTTTTCCTCCGGCCAATCCGCAAGCAAAGCGCTGATCACCGGCCCTGGTGAAACCGACCCCACGCGGATGCCGTTTTTCAGAAGCTGGCGCCGCATCGTCTGGACAAAACAAGTCATCGCCCACTTCGACGACGAATAGACCGGTTCCCATGGAATCGCCGAATGTCCGGCAACGGAACTGGTGACGACAATGTCGCCGGTGCCGCGTTCGATCATGTGCGGAATGACATTTCGAACGTTCTTGATGACGACATTGACGTTGAGATTGAGCATTCGATCGATGGTATCGAGATCGGTTTCCATCAGGTCGCCGCCGATATAGGTGCCTGCATTGGCATGCAGGATGTCGAGCTTGCCGATCTTCGACAGGATGCCCTCGAGCAGACCCGCGCACTGGTGCGGATCCAGCAAGTTGACCACCAACGGAATAGCGCGTTCGCCAAGCCGGGCACAAACCGTCTCAAGGGCCTTCTCATCGCGGTCGACCAGCACGACCGTCGCGCCAGCGGCAAGCATTGCCTCCGTCGAAGCCAATCCTATGCCGGACGCCGCACCCGTGACCGCCGCGATCTTCCCATTCAATTCGTTCATCGATTTTTCCTCCTGTCTTGATCCTGATTGTCAATTCTTCCCGACGCCGCAGGCGGCGTGATAGTCCGAGAGACTCTTCGTCACTCTCCAGATCAAAACCTGTTCCGGATCGAGCGGTGCATCTGCGAAATCCTGCGCCGCCGGCATGTGTTGCCAAAGCAAGGGCAGCGGTACGGATTGCCCTCGAAGGGCCTCACACAGCTGCCGGACGGCTTCTTGTGCTTCAGCCGACGCCCAATAATAGCGGATGCGGTCAGACAGCGAATAGTGCCGCAGCCAGCGCATCTCGGCGTTTGTCCCGTGGTAGTGGCGGCTCCAGTTGCCTGGCTGATCGACCATCAGCGCTTCCATCGCCTGATAGAGCGGACGCTGGCCGTAATCGGGCAAAAGGTCCGAAGCGATCGCATCCAGCGCATAGAGCGCTTCGCGCAGGACGAAGGTCAGCTCGGGACCGACCTTCAGAATGGGAAATCCGTCCTCCACCAGCGCGGTCAACGGCCGGGTTCCCTGATAGTCCGTCGAATGCGCCTCGAAGACGAACTGCGGCTCATCGGTGAGCACCGATTTCAGCGCGTCTATCTTGCTCCGGTCGTAAAGGACGACATTCTGATTGCCGAACTCGACGCCCGGCTGCACGACCAGCCCGATGGCCCTTTCAAACGCCTGGCCGAGTCCGGCCTCCGCAAAGATCCGGCGGTGGACTTCGATCGTCTTCAGCGCCGCTGCGGCCGCCGTCGGATCGATGGTTGTCAGGGCATGATCGGCCCCGCCTGGCGGCGGCACTTCCGTGCCGATGACATAAACCGGCATTGCGCCGCCAGCCCTCTTCGCCGAGGCCTCGGCGACCGCCGCAATCCGGGCGGCGCGATGGGCGGTGGTTTGGTCGTCGAGCGCCACCGGCTCGCCCTTGCAGCCCATCGAGGCGTCGAGGTGAACCTTGCGGAATCCGGCCTCGACATAGGCGGCAACCATCTTCTCCGCCTCGGCCATGGCCTCTTCCGCCGGGCGGTCGCACCAAGGATTGGGGCCGAGATGATCGCCGCCGAGAACGATCAGATTTTCGGGGCATCCCTCCTCGGCGGCTATTTTGCCGACGAGGGACGCGAAGTCGCTTGGCGTCATCCCGGTGTAGCCGCCGAGGTGGTTGACCTGGTTGCAGGTCGCTTCGATCAGGACGGTGCTCTCATGTTGCCGCCCGTGTCGGAGTGCGGCCCGAAGCACGATTGGGTGGGCGGAGCATACGGAGGTCACGCCTTTGGGGCGGCCCTCCATCCTCAGCCTGGCCAGGTCGTTGAGATGCACCTGCATCATGGGCGCCTTTCCGTTGAAGCGATAAATGCATCGAGTTCCTGACGGGTGCCGGCGCCCTCCATCGGACCGAGGACCGTCACGTTGCGGGCGCCGGCAGCCGAGCCATAGGTCAGAGCTTGCTGCGGAGACATTCCGAGCCGCCGGCAGGTGAGATAGGCACCGCCGAAGCAGTCGCCGGCGCCCGTGGGGTCGACCTCCTGAACGACGAATGCCGGCGCGTCGATGCGGTCTCCTTGCCTGCCGAAATAGGTCGCGCCTTCGGCCCCGCGCTTCAGCACGATCTCCTTGACGCCCATCTCGAACAAGCGGCGAATCGCGTCTGCCTCGCCTTCGACGCCGGCGGCACGCTCAAGCTCCTCTCCGGACGGCAGAAGCAGATCGGCGGCTGCAACAAGCTTGGAAAAGCGGCGCTCGGTGTCCTCATCCAGCTTCAATTCCTTGCGAATATTCGGATCCACCGAGAGCGTTCCCCCGCGCGCCTTGACGATGTCGACCGCCTTGTCGATGACCTCGCGCGCACTGGGGACCGACAGGGCCGAACCCATCACGTGAAGATGCCCGCTCCGGCGGATCAGGTCTCCGACCGTTTCAGACCAGCCGAAGCGCGCGGCTGCAGATGTGGCGATGTTGTAGACGAAATCCCGGGAGCCATCCTTGCGGTAGCGGACAAAGGCGCTTCCTGTGGGATAATCCGGATCGATCGAGATCGTCGAAATATCGACGCCGTCGCGTTTGAGGCGATCCGTATTGACACGACCGAAATCGTCATCGCCGACGGCGCCCACCATGGCGGCCTTGCCGCCGAGGCGGCCGCACTGCGAGATGAAGATCGCCGGCGCTCCGCTCGCAAACGGACCGACAAGCGGCTGCGCTTCGAGAAACCCGTCTCCGACCGTCGTGGCGACGATCTCGACGAGGATCTCCCCTACGCAAACCGTGGGACCAAGCGCGTCCGGAGCCAGTACTGTAGCCATTTGCAATCCTGCTTTCGATCGTTCTTGTCGTCAACTCGTCGGTGCCTGGACCGGCGCACCGTCCTCGCTGCCGAACTCCTCGCTCTCCAATGACAGAAAGCGCTGGTGCAACATGCATGCCGCCCCGAAGGCGGAACCGAACTCCGCATCACCATCCACGACGACCTCCGGCGTGGGAAAAGGGATGTTCTGCCCCTCCGACATGTGAACCGCCACGCGGGCGGCCACCATCGGGTAGAGGGATGCCACGGAGCCACCCAGCACGATCCTGTCGGGGTCGAGCAGGCGACAGGCCTGCAGCAATGCGTATGCGAGATGGCGCGACCAGGTTTCGGCGATATTGACGGCAGCCGGGACACGGTCGCGAACACCGCTGAGGAAATCCTGCAGATCCGCGTCCTCTCGGCCGACAGCCTCACGATACTGCCTGATGAGCACCTCGCGACCGATCAGTTGTTCAAACTTCTGACCGCCGCTCCCCGGCACCAGGGTGTGGCCGATTTCTCCCGCCAGGCCGTGGCCGCCCCGGAACAGCTTGCCATCGATCGTGATGCCGCCGCCGACGCCGGTTTCCATGAGCAGGAACAGGGTCACGCCTGCGGCGCCGTGACGATAGCTGTCGCCGATCGCAAAGGCGTTGGCATCGTTTTCAACCGCGATCGGAACGGCGGCCGGGAAGGCGGCCAGGAAGGCGGATCGGCCAATCTCCTTCAACGACACCTCTCGCCAGCCGATGATGGGTGCGAGGGTGACAATTCCGTCGGGCCGGATGTGGGCCGGCGCCGATATGCCGAGACCTTTGCACCGCCCGATCATCCTCTTTTCCATCGCACTGACAATCAGCTCGACGCCCTGCGCCACGGCCTCCTCCACCGTCGAAGACATGCTGTCGAACGCCATTTTCCGACATGCCCGGACGTCGGCGGAGAGATCGATAACTGCCGCCGAGATATGCTCGACGCCAATCTCTATCCCGACGAAGAATGCGGCATCGGGGACCAGTTCGAGCATGATGCCCGGGCGCCCGGCACGGGAATGTTCCAGGCGCTGCCTGCCGCTCTCGTCCGACTCCTGAACGAACCCGCCTTCCGTCAGTTCGGCGACGATCTCTCCCGAGGATGAGCGATTCATCCCGAGCTTCCGGGCGAGATCCGCGCGGCTGAGGCTTCGGTGAGCATAGATCGTCTGCAAGGCGGCGACGATATTGTTCTGCCGGATCCTGCGCGGCGAACTTCCGATGGAGACGGTGTCGTTCATATTTCAATTCCCTTCAAGTCGCCCAACCCTTACACGACTGGAACAGGCTGTCAGAAGGATAATCAGGGCCGCGCGTTTGTGGCGCGGCGACGCTTGGCCTCGTCATATTTCAGCTCGATGTAGCGCTTCGCGTGCGCCGCAAGCGGATCATTATCCTCCCAGGTGTCGCGCCAGATCGCGCAGGCGAGCGACAGGCCTTCGTCGACGACCGTCGTCGAGAAGCTCTCGAATACGATGTCGCCGATGTAGTCGATGTCGAGCAGAGCGTCGAAGATCAGTTCGAAGTTGATGACGCCGTCGCCGAGATAGCCGCGATTGCTCTCGCCGATGTGGAAGTAGCCGATCTTGTCGCCGGCCAGGCGGATCGCGGCCGCCGGATTGGCTTCCTCGATGTTCATATGGAACGTGTCGAGGTGGAGACGAACATGTTCCGATCCCGTCTCGGCGATGAACTTCAGCCCCTGCGCCGCCGTGTTCAGCAGGTTCGTCTCGAACCGGTTGACAACCTCCAGGACCAGGTCGACGTTCGCTTGTCTCGCGACTTCGGCGGTCGCGGCGATCGCGGCGACGCTGTTATCCCAGCCCTTCTTCGTCGGCTGGCGATTGTATTTGGTGTGCGCGGAATAGAGAATCCCGCCGAGTTTGTTGCCGCCGATATCGCGGACCGCACGAACGGCGTCGGCCAGCGTCTGCTTGCCAGCGGATACCGCAGAGGTATCCTCGCTCGATACGTCCTTGTCGAGCGGCAGACCCATCGTCACGCCAATCTCGACATCAAGCGACTGCGCAAGCTTTGCCAGTCGATCCAGATTGAATTTCTCGGGGCGCAGATAGGCAAATTCGATGGTGCGATATCCGTGTTCGGCCGTCTTGTTGAGGGCCATCTCCAGCCCTTCCTGCGTTTGGCCGCCTGTCCATACAAATGAATGGATACCCAATCGACGCATAGCCTTTTCCTCCAAAAAATGCCTTTGGCTGCGCACAGTGCTATGCCATTTAGTTTGGAGAGACAACAAATAATTTCGGCTGAAAATCTTTTGCTGCTTTGCAAAATCTCTTTGCAACGCAATATTTTATATCTCTGCCCATTGCATTTCATCCTCTGCCCGAAATTAGTTTCTGCAAAAATCAATGGGATAGACCCGCGATTTGCATGTTTAGACAACAAATATTGCGCTGCCAGTTTTTTTGGCCTACACAAAGGACCGGCGAAATGATCTCGCTGCAATATGGGAGGATTGAAAATGAATTATGCTTTGAAGGCTAGCGCGCTTGCGCTGACGCTCAGCCTCGCCGCCACTGCTTCGCCTGCCTGGGCTGACTTCTGGTCCGACGCCGGCGCCAAATTCAAAGGCGTGACGCTGCACGGCGTCACCGAAAGCACCCCGCCATCGAACTACATCAAGAACGTGCTCGCTCCGGAATTCGAAAAGAAGACCGGCATCAAGGTCGACATCGAGACGACGTCATGGGATCAGATGTATGACAAGGCCATCAAGGACATGGAAGCCAAGACCGGCATCTATGACATGGTCTATATCGAGCAGGACATCATCTATTCCTATCTCGCCAGGAATTTCCTCGTCGACATCACCAAGACGCTGAAAGACCAGGCTGATCTGAAGGCGCCGACCTACGACGATGCGAACTTCACCAGCTTTGCCAACTACTTCAAGGACGCGAGCGGCGATCTCTTCGGCGTTCCGATGGAAGCCTTCCTGAAGACCTATCTCTATCGCAAGGACCTCTTCGAAGATCCGAAGATCAAGGAAGCCTTCAAGAAGGAAACCGGCAAGGACTTGAAGCCGGCCACCACACACGCGGAATACACCCAGATCGCCGAATTCTTCACGAAGTACGGCAAGGATAACGGCATGGAGCTCTGGGGCACGACCGCCCAGGCACATACAGGCCATCCGGCGTCCTGGTATGAATTCTTCGAGTCCATCGTGCCGACCTTCGGCGTCTACAATTGGGGCATCGACGCCAAGAACAACTATGCGGCGACGGTCGAACATGGCGGCGCGATGAACAGCGACAAGGCGAAGGCCGCGTTGAAGTACTGGCTGCACCTGCGCGACATTGCTCCTCCGGAATCGACGCAGTCAACCTGGACGGAAACAGCAACGACCTTCGCCGCCGGCCGTGTCGCCCAGGGGCTGATCTACGGTGAGAATGCCGCCTGGATCGCAAGCGATCCAGCGCAGTCGAAGGTGGTCGGCCAGGTCGGGTTTGCTCTGCCGCCGCTCGAGCCGGGCGTGCTGGACGACGCGAAAGCCGGAAAGGGCTATATCGGCTACTACGACGGCGGCGCCTTCGGCGTGCCGGTCACGTCCAAGAACAAGGAAGCCTCGCTGCTCTTCCTCGAATTCATCGGCCAAAACGACGTGCAGCCCGATTGGGCGATCGCCGCACCGCGCATCACCAATACGGCGACGTTCGACGATCCGAAGGTGAAGGAGATGGACGTCAAGCTCGGCGGCTTCTACACAATGCTGAAGGACGAGGGCAAGCTCTTCGCCGGCGCTCCTCCCTACCCCTTCCATGCGCAGGTACGTGAAGCGACCGCGCCTATCTTCTATGACATCCTGACCGGCAAGATCGGGCCCGATGCAGGCCTCGATCAGATGGCGGCCAAGGCCGAAGAGGAGCTCACCTCGCTCGGCTATCGCAAATAAGACATCCTCCCCAACTTGACGGGTCGCTCCGGCGACCCGTCATCTTCCGTTCCAGATGGAGCGGACATCCACTTAGTGTTCAATGGGGGACAGGCGATGCATTCGCAGAAGCTCGGGTGGCTGTTGCTGTCACCGACCATAGTGATCCTCGGATTGTTCGGGATCTTTCCTTTCATCTACGTCCTCTGGGTGTCTTTCCATTCATGGAACCCGTTCGCGGCCAATCCGGGCATGATTTTCAACTGGGCTGAGAACTATCGGCGGCTCGTCTTCGACCCGCAGTTTCTGGCATCGCTCGGCATCACCCTGGCATTCGTCTTCTTCGCGGTCGTGTCGGAACTGGTCCTCGGCTACATCCTCGCCCAGGCGCTGCTCAAGGACTTTCCCGGAAAGGCAGTGTTTCGCACGATCCATACTCTACCGCTGATCATGGCGCCGATCATCGTCGGCTCAGTCTGGAAGCTGATGACTACCCCGTCCATCGGCATCATTCCCTATCTTCTCAGAAGCTGGTTCGGCTACGATCTGAATATTGGCCAGAGCGCCGTTGCGGCCTTCACGGTCACTGTCATCATGGACATCTGGCACTGGACGCCGCTCGTCACCCTCTCGCTGATCGCCGCACTCGTCTCGCTTCCATCAGACCCGTTCGAGCAGGCGCAGATCGACGGCGCCGGCAAGAGCCAGATCTTCTGGCACATCACGCTCCCCCTGATCCGGCCGGCCATGCTGGCCACCGTGTTCATCAGGCTCATGGACGCGCTGCGCACCGTCGACGAAGTCCTGATGCTGACCGGAGGCGGTCCGGGTTCATCGACGCGCTACATCGGTGTCCATATATTCAGGGAAGTCTTTCCCAAGACGAATTACGGCTACGGTTCGGCGATCTCCGTCATCGTCCTCTATCTCACCATCGTCGTTTGCTGGCTGCTCTACGTCGGCCTGATTGCACCCCGCGTGAAGAGAGGTTGAAGCGATGAAGACCAAAAATCCCTGGCTTCCAGCCCTCCTGTGGACCTTGATAAGCTTCATCACCCTTTTCCCGATCTACTGGCTCTTCGTCATATCGGTGAAACAGCCCTTCGACCTGTTCTCGACGCCCGATGTCATTCTCCGGAGCTTCTTCTGGAAGAATTATCAGGACGTGCTGACCAATCCGACCTTGCGCGGCTACATGCTCAACTCGCTGATCATTTCGTCAGGCAACGCGCTGCTCGTCACCACGCTCGGCTTCCTTGCCTGCTACGCCCTGACGCGCTTCGACCTCGCCGGCAAGGAAAGCATCTTCTTCTGGACGATCACCAACCGCATGGCGCCGCCGGCGGTCTTCCTGCTGCCGCTTTTCCTGCTTTTGACGCAGGTCTACAGGATCGGCGACTTCTCGCTCGCCGATTCCAAGCTGGGCATGATCCTGGTCTATTGCTCCTTCAACCTTCCCTTCGCCATCTGGACGCTGCGCCCGACCGTGGACGGCATTCCGAAGGAGTTGGACGAGGCGGCCTATATGGACGGCGCGAGCCCATGGACCGTCCTCTATGACATCATCTTTCCTTTGGCACGGCCCGGACTTGCGGTGACGCTGATCCTGACCTGGGTGTTTGCGTGGAACGAATACCTGCTGGCGGCGACGCTCACCAACTTCCATGCGCGCACCTTGACCACCGGCTTGTCGGAATATGTGACGACCACGGGCACGGCCTGGGGCATCATGGCCGCGATCTCCATGCTGACATTGGTTCCGGCGCTCATCGTCTTTTCGGTGGTGCAGCGTCACATCGTCGCCGGCCTGACCTTCGGCGCCGTGAAAGGATGAAACGATGACGTCTCAATCAGGAAATAACGAACGCAAGCCGGGGTTTCTGCCGATCGAAACGAACTGGTTCGACCGGCTCTTCATCTCGATCGTGATCTGGGTTGCGCTCTCGCTGTTCTGGATGCGGTTCATCGAACCGTTCGGGCTTTCGGTTTGGTTCGCTGCGGCGATCTCGGCAGTCCTTGGCGCCTACGTCGTCTGGAAGGGATGAGCCGATGAATTCTGTCAACGACATCAAGTCACAAGCCGCGCTGCGCTAGGGGGAACGACATTGGCAAACGTACAGGTTAGCGACGTCACCAAGAAATATGGCTCTCTTCAGGTCATGCACGGCGTCAGCGTCGACATCGAGGACGGCGAATTCGTCGTGCTGGTCGGTCCATCCGGTTGCGGCAAATCCACCCTGCTCCGGATGATCGCCGGGCTGGAGACGGTCAGCAGCGGAGACATCCGAATCGGCAGCCGTGTCGTCACCAACGCTCCCCCGAAGGAGCGTGACATCGCGATGGTGTTTCAGAGCTACGCGCTCTATCCCCACAAGACGGTCGCCGAGAATATGGGCTTTCCGCTGAAGATGGCCAAGCGACCGAAAGCGGAGATCGACGAGAAGGTCGGCAGGGCAGCCGAGATCCTCGACCTGACGCCCTATCTTGACCGCTATCCGAAGCAACTATCGGGCGGACAGCGTCAACGCGTGGCAATGGGCCGTGCCATCGTTCGCGATCCGCAAGTCTTCCTGTTCGACGAACCGTTGTCGAACCTCGACGCCAAACTCCGCGTCACCATGCGCGTCGAAATCAAGGAGCTTCACCAGCGACTGAAGACCACCACGGTTTACGTCACGCACGATCAGATCGAAGCGATGACGATGGCCAACAAGATCGTGGTGATGCGCGACGGCAGGGTCGAGCAGATCGGCAAGCCTCTCGATCTTTACGACTTCCCGGTCAACCTCTTCGTCGCCGGCTTCATCGGCAGCCCATCGATGAACTTCCTCCAGGGCCGCATAGCCATCCGCGACGGCAGGAAGATCGTCGTCACCGACCAGGGCATCGCCCTTCCGATGGCAGACACAAATGCGGATGAAGGAAGAGCCGTTACCTACGGCATCCGACCGGAACACATCACAATCGGCGAAGAAGGCGTTCCTGTGGAGGTATCGGTATTCGAGCCGACGGGTTCGGAGACATTGATCTTCGGCCGCACGGGAGGCGTGCCGATCGACGCCCTGATCCGCGAGCGTATCGAGGTCGATCCCGGACGGACGATGTACTTCCACATCGATCCCCGACGTGCGCATATCTTCGATCGGGAAACAGGCCAGAGACTGTAGGAGGACGACCCATGGAGTTCAAAGGAAAGACGGTGATCGTGACCGGCGCCGGCAAAGGCATCGGACGCGAAATTGTAAGGATGCTCGCCGAACGGGGTGCGCATGTCGTCGCTCTGACCCGCAGCGGCGCTGACGTCGAAGCGCTGCGAGGGCAATTCGGCTGCCGGGCAATCCAGGTCGATCTCGCAGACGCCGATGCGACCAGAGAGGCTGTCATCGCTGCCCTTCCCGCAGATTTCCTTGTCAACTGCGCCGGCACGACCGAGCTTCAGCCGTTCCTGGAGACAACCGTCGAAGCATTCGATCGTCTTGTCGCCGTCAACACGCGTGCTCCGATGATCATCGCCCAGGAATATGCCCGCTCGCTGATCAAGGAGGGCCGTCCAGGCGCCATCGTCAACGTCTCGTCGGTCGCATCCTTCGTCGGCATCCCCGACCACGCTGCCTATTGTGCATCGAAGGGTGGGTTGGATGGCTTGACGCGTGTCATGGCCAAGGAGCTTGCGCCTCACGGCATCCGCGCCAACGGCGTCCACCCAACTGTGACATTGACGCCAATGGCGGTGAAGGCATGGAGCGATCCCGAGAAGGCCGCAGGGATGATGAAGCGAATTCCCGTCGGTCGCTTCGCCGAGCCGGCAGACATTGCCGAGGTTGTTCTTTTCCTGCTCTCCGATCAGGCGGCCATGGTGAACGGCATATCGATGCCGGTGGACGGCGGCTACATGATTGCTTGAAGCTCAGGACGAACGTGCAGTGCGGCCCGGCGATTGCAACACCGGAAGCGGCGACGTTGACCGCCGCACCAATCGGCGCAGTTCATCCTGATCAACAAAGTGATCCGTCACGCCGGCCTCTTTATCCGGATGGCTGAAAACAAGACCATCAGCATCCTCAAGCTTCAGAGCTTGCTCCGTATTCATGATCCCGAGCGCCTGGCGCTCATACTCAGACTCGAGCGCCGCCTCGACGATGGCTTTTTTCTTGCGCATGTCCATGTCCTCCGTTCCTCAAACGGTAACGGACGGCCGGACTCGCGGTTCCGATCAAGGCATCACGATATGAGACCCGTTGAAACGAACGCCCCGCCGATGCCTGGCCCGCGCGATGACAGCACGGGTGTGCCAATCCTCGTCAATTGGCAACGGCCTGAGTCAGGGAGCAATCTTCGGTGCCTTTGGTGGGGCAAACCGTGCTCCGAAAACCCAACTAAAACGTTGAGACGGCTCCCCCGCACTGGCGACGCCGCCTAACTCGGCGAGGCGTCAGGCTCACTGGCGGCTCTTTGAATCAAGCGGGCAACCACTTCAGTGCGGTTCTGCGCCTGTAACTTACGCATGATGTGTTGCAAATGCATCTTCACCGTATGCCCCGACAAATTGAGTTTTCCTGCAATGACCTTATTTGAACAGCCGCATTGCAGCTCTGCGAGGACATCCGCTTCCCGGGGAGTGAAACCAGCAATCGCCAAGTACTGCGTCCTGTCATCCAAGCTTTTTTCGGCCTCATTTCTGGCCGGAATATGCTCGCTTGAGCCTGCTGTAACAGCTCCCAATAGCTGCGGGAAAAATGTTCCTCCTGCCAGAACGAGACGAAGACCGGCAAGAGCAATGTCAATGGGAAGTGAGGTCGAGAAAAAGCCGCGGATGCCCATCTTGAGTGCTTGACGGGCTATGATGGCGTCATCCGTACCTGAGAGCAACGTGACAGGAGCCTCAGGAAAACGTGCGGCAATCGCCGCGAGATCATCACGCAGGCTGGTGCTCTCAACACTTCTGCCGGCCAGACCCAATACAATCAAACGCACCTCAGTTCCAAGAGCACTTTCGAGACTCTCGGTCGAGATCAAATCTATAACGTTCCATCCGCCGAGTTCACGCTCAAGAAGCTTCACCACGGTGGTGCGCGCCAATGTAGAATGCTCGACGATGAGCACAGTTGGTGCATTGCGCCCCATACGGCGCCTAGTTCCAGTAATGTCGGACACTTGCGTGCTCCCCACGAATATTTGCAACGCAACAGCTATTCATATTATTCCTGTTCTCATTACATGTCATGATAAAAAGTGAGTGTATTTCAGATATTAATAGTCTGATCTCTCATGATAATTCTTATAGTCTATAAGATATCAATGATAGATAACTGGGCTTGCAGAGAACAGCTAAGAGATTTTTCATGACGTCCTGCTGGTTCGACTTGTCGCTGCAGACTTTCCAGCCTTCGCCGAATTAACGTATGGCAAGCGGGTCAACAAAGCTTTCAAAGGCATTGAAAAGGCAACTAATCTGCTACAGACCCATTTCGGAAAGCGCCATTGGATATAACGAGTTGCCGATCGGCTCGGCTTTGTTTCCATGTCTCAATCCAAAGCAGTCGCAGACCGGTCAGCAAAACGACAAACGCGAAAAGCAGCAAAAGCCTGAGATGGCTGACTACCCGTTATGATTAGTAAAATCGTGCTCTAGTGACGCATTAATACCAGTTAGCATTGTTCTCCCGCAGGCAGCACTGCGCCGGCACCGACCGATAGCGGCCGGAGGTCACGGCCCCTGGCGGCCGAAATCGGCGACAATACGGATGAGGTCATTGTGGAATTTTCGGGATCTCAGTGAGCCCGCCGTTCAGTGCCATGTCGGCCAAGGAGCCGAATGCCGGGCGGAGGAAACAATTCAACACAATGGCTTGAAAGATCGCACGAAGAACGGTTTCGTGCGGTTGAGCCTCTGCAAAGCAAGCCGGGATTCTATCCCCTGGAGAATGATGCCGTGTGAGCGGTTTTCGGCGACCCGGCTTAAAATCATCCTGCTCTAGCTATGCATGAAGGCCAGAATGTCGTCTACGAGAGCCGAATGGGCGTCGGTGAGGTTGCCTTCTCCGCCGTGACCCGCGATGCCGGCCAACTGGAGCGCATGTTGGTCATAGAGAACATGGTCGATCTGTTGGGCGTCCGCCGTCCCGCCAGCCGGAACGGCAATGTTGATGGGATGGAAATAGCCGAAATTGACATCGACCATGCTGCCGGCCGACGATCCTACGCCGCCACCGCCGCCCGCATGGTTGCCGGTGAAAATCGTGTCTGACGACAGGTTGAAGCCACCGCCATTGCCGCCGATGCCTGCGATCTGCACAGCGCCTTGATCGAAAATGACATTGTTTGTCTGATGGGCCTCCGCCGAGCCGCCCGCGGCGCCGATGGCGATGTTAATCGGCGAGAAGATGGCGATACTCACGTCGACCATAGTGCCGACGAAATATCCATCGCCGCCGTGGCCTGCATAATAGTCGCCGGTCAATGTAAGCGCAGTTCCAGGGCTCATCGACGGGCCATGGCTCGCGACGTTATGATCTCCGCCCGAGCCCCCCATGCCGCCGATCTGGGTTGCGCCCTGCAGGAACAGGGCGTTGTTCGATTGCTCGGCGTGAGCCTCCGCGCCAGGGCCCGCAGCCACGGCAGTGTTGACGGGGGCAAACAGCGCGACTTCGGTGCTTACGAGTCCACCGTAGAAAAGCCCACTGCCGCCGGTGCCGGCATGACTGGCGCCATCACCGCTGCCGATCGCGACATTGCCACTTCCGCCATTGCCGCCTATCCCCGCCATTTCGGTGGGATGCTGATTGATGAGCGCATCATTGCCCTGGAAGGCGTCGGCACCCGAATGAGGTCCCGCAATGGCGGCATTGGACGGCATGAAGACGGCCAGCGCGTTGCTGCTGATCACGCCTTCGCATATCCCGTCACCACCGCTGCCGGCTGAATTAGAACTCGGACCGGAAGCGACATCCAATGGAAGCCAAGTCGGCACCAGCGCCAGATGCCCCGCGGCCACATTGGAGGCGAGGTGTTGATCGGTGCCCGCCTTGGGCAGGTCTTCCAATAAGGAACTAGTTTCCGCCATTACCGTCTCCATCCGCGGTCAACCGCATGTCCCCCGAGCGTGCGGCGCCATGCAGCCTTAATTGCTCAGGCATTGTGCATCTGAACCTCCGAAAAGCGGAGCCTGCAATTCGTCTACATCCACTTGGCTAGTTCTGTAGCCATTTGGCCGTCATGACCGCAAGTTTGCGAGCACTCAACCCTCGTTTGGGTTAGAGGCCCTACATCTTGCACCCTCGTTCTCGCGGCGGGTCATGAAGGCTTTTCAGCTCCAAGCGGGGGTCTCCTCCGCCAAGCGCAGCCTGATCAGAACCCCGGAATGCAGCCGGTTCGCTTGGGCGGCCGTTGTTTCGAAAAGCGGCGTCGTTTCGACGAGGTCGCAGACATGATCATGACCATGCCATCCGGCCTCAAATCACTTCGTACTAATCAAAAATAACGCTCGGTCACCTGCAAGTATACATCCGAAGGAACATCACCGAATATCTAGATAGTTCACAGATTAAATCGCAGGCAGTATTTGATTGCGGTTGTATTGGCTGGCGGTGACATGCTGATACCCATGCCCTAGGGGAAAGCCGTGAAAAACTAACTCGCAAACCAACTAGAAGGAGTGACATCAATGCCTATTCCACAAATATCCGACACGATTCATCTCAACCATCCGGATGCGGGTGACGCGAATGCCGGCAACGGTGGTGATGGCCACAACGATGGGAACATCAACTACAACCCGGTCGCCTATGTCGACCCCACACAAAAGGTCTACGGGGCAACGACCGATGTGCACAACGGCGATCACGTTTGGCAGACGGCAGACTGGGACGCCGGCCATGGCGGAAACGGTGGCTTTAGCCAAGCCCAGAACAACTTCCTAGCGGCAATCGCGCATAGCGGCGCCGGCGGCGCGGGCGGAGATTCCAACTCCAACGGCAGTCAAGGAAACACAAGCGGCGGCGACACGGCTGCGGTGGCTGCGGCGACGACCGCGACACAATATACGCAGCTTATGGCCGATCAGCATGCCACCATCCTCACCGGTGTCGGCGGCAACGGCGGCAACGGAAACATGGCTCACGGCGGCGATATCTCGTCGGCATTGGTTCACACGGATCCCGAAACGACGACGGTGACCAATTCTCTCGATCACTTCATCAACGCCTTCGGCCATATCGACGTCGACCATCTCGGCTCCTGAACTCAGACCTCAAGGGCCGCTGGTTTCGGCCGGCGGCCCTCAAGGTAAGCATCCTCTTCTTGTCAGTATCAAGTGCAGCGAGATCTGATAATGACAACAATTTCCATAAAGCCACCGCGCCCGCCGACGCAGCTCGTTGTTGCGCTCCGGGCCTGTGCCGGAGCCTTCGGCTTGGTCTTCGTTTACAGCTTCGGCTACAATCTCTTTCTTCTCACGCCTTCCATCTATCTCCTGCAGATCTACGATAGGGTCCTGTCGAGCCGAAGCGCCGACACGCTCCTGATGCTGACGATGATCATCGCCATCGCCGTGTTGGTCGGGTCGACGCTCGATATCGTGCGCAGGGCAGCTCTTTCGCGCATCGGCAGCTGGTTGGACCACAGGCTACGGCCCATGGTGCTCACCGCATCGTTCGAATATGCCGCTCACGCCGATACGGGAGCCGCCACAGAGTGTTACAGGGATCTCGCCGCGTTACGCCAGTTCCTCGATTCACCGGCCAGCTCGCTTTTATTTGACGTTCCCTGGGCGCCGGTATTCCTGCTTCTGCTCTTTCTTGTTCACCCGCTGCTTGGGACCATCGGTCTTCTGTGCGCAGTTGCACTTCTGCTGTTTGCGTTCATGACGGAACTGGCGACGCGCGAGCCGCTTGCCCACGCCAATCTCGCCCTTTCGAGGAGCTATATCCGATTTGCGACGGCGCTGAAAAACATCGAGGTGATCCGGGCAATGGGCATGCAGGATGGCGCAGCGCTGATCGTCTATCGCGATGCGGAGATGGCAAGAAGGGCCCAGGACATAGCGATGCATCGCACGGAGATCATTCTTGGTTTCTCCAAATCGATCCGCACACTGGCGCAGATCCTGATGATGGGATCGGCGACCTGGCTGGTGCTTGTCAACAGCGGCAGTCCGGGAATCATCTTCGTTGCGAGCCTGCTGCTCGGGCGCGGGCTCGCACCGATCGAGGGCGCAATAGGCGCATGGCGCTCCTTCATGTTTGCGCGCAACGCCTTCAATCGCTTGAACAGAATGCTGATTACAGTGGCATCGGAACGCGACGCCCGAATGGTGCCGCGACCGGAACCCAATGGCCTCGTTCTCGAAAACGTCAGCTATTTCAAGCCATTCGCCGATCGGCCAATACTGACTGATATCACATTGCGGCTCGCGCCAGGCGATTGCATAGCTCTCATCGGTCCGTCGGGATCGGGAAAATCGACATTGGGTCGCATCATGGCAGGCGTTGTGCCGGCAACGAGCGGATATGCTCTTCTCGGTGGGGTCGATATCTCGGCTCTGCGCCTTTGCGGGGGGACCTGTCACGTCGGATACCTGCCGCAGGATATCGAACTCTTCGGCGGAGCAATCAAGGATGTGATCGGCCGGCTGGACGGGGGAGACCCCGGCAAAGCGATCGACGCCGCAAAGCTGGTTGGATTGCACGAAGCCATCATGCGGCTGCCGCAGGGCTACGAGACCGATATCGGTGACGGTGGAAACCTGCTCCTTCGGGCTCAGCGCCAACAGCTGGGACTGGCACGGGCGGCTTATGGGAATCCGTCACTCATCGTTCTCGACGATCCGAATTCGAGTTTGGATTATGACGGCGAACGCATGCTGTTTGCGGCAATCGAGCGCATGAAGTCCAGGGGAATGACCGTTGTTATCATAACGCACCGGATGGGTATCCTGCCGGCCACCAACAAGATTGCCATCATGCGTAACGGGACGGTTGCTGCCTTCGGCGACAGCGAGCGGATTTACGAAACTTATCTTCAACCACCGTCGCGAACAGGAACGTAGGGAGAAATGCTGCCATGACCCTTGTTCAACTGGATGCAACGCCGGCGAAATTATCAAATTCGTCAAGGACGGGTCGGCAGTTGGCTCAACGACCGACAGCGACAGCCAGGCAACAGACGGCCTATTTGCCGGTGATCGAACAGAAACAGCGCGGACCCGCCCCCCCTTCGCCGATGCCGGGACTCAGAGGAGTTGTCTGGACGGGGAACCTGTTGATCCTGGTCTTCATCGTCGGATTGGGAATCTGGTCGGTCCTGGCGCCGCTGCAAAGCGCTGCGGTCGCATCGGGTGTTATCGAACCGGAGTCCAGCCGCAAGACCATTCAGCATCTGGAGGGCGGGATTGTCCGACGGATCCTCGTCAGGAACGGCGATACGGTGGTGGCCGGGCAAATCGTAATAGCACTCGACGATACGAAGTCTCGCTCGGAGCGCGACAGTATCCAGGGGCAGCTTTGGGACGCCGAAGGAAGCCGCGCCCGCCTGCTTGCCGAGCAGACGGGCGGCGACCATGTCGCCTATCCCGAGGATCTCAGGGCAGCCATGGACAAATATCCTTCGGTCAGCGCGATTCTGATCGGGCAACAGAAAATCTTCGAGGCCCGCCGCCGGGTCATGCAGGCGGAAATTCAGATTGGCAATGAAAAAATCGCGCAGGTGCGGCAGGAAATCGTCGGGCTTGGCGCGCAGAAGGCGGCACTGGCCGACAGAGCCGCAATCTCGCAGGAAGAACTGGATCAGGTTACGGTGCTCGCCGCCAAGGGCCTGGAACGAAGGAGCAGGCTTCTCAACCTCGAGCGCGAAAAAGCAGACCTTGACGGCCAGCAGGGCCAAGTCGAGGCACAGATCTCTCGCGCCTACCAGGTGATCAGCGAGTCGCAGGCCGATCTCGCAAAGCTTGAGAGCGACCGGTTGAGCGAAGTCGCCCAAGGCATGCGCGATACGGAAAGCCGGATCATGCAATTGCGCGAGCGCCTGCGGGCGATCGACGACCAACTTTCAAGGACCGATATCCGGGCTCCCGAAGATGGAACAATCATGAACCTGCGCATCCACACATCAGGTGGCGTGATCGGCGCGGGCGAACCGCTGGTCGATCTTCTGCCACGCTCCGATCGCCTGATCGTGTCTGCCCATGTCAGACCGGAGGACATCAATCTTGTCCATGCGGGGCTGGAGGCACAGGTGCACCTTCTTCCATACAATCAGCGGCGCGTTCCCCTCCTGAAAGGACGGGTGGAGTATGTGTCAGCCGACCGCCTCACCGATACGCAGAGCGGCCAACCCTACTTTGCCGCGACGATCCGTGTCACGGACGAGCGGTTGGCGAAAATGAAAGATGTCGAGCTGGTCGCCGGCATGCCCGCACAGACACTGATCGAAACCGGCAAAAGCAGCGTAGCGCTCTATGCTGTCAGACCACTGCTCGACAGTTTCAACAGAGCATTTCGCGAGGACTGAGACCGTGATGGGCAAACGAAAATTCGACGACGACCAGATTACCGGTATTCTGAAGGAGCACCAAGCCGGGGTGACGGTGGCAGATGTTTGCCACAAGCACGGTATCAGCGAGCCGACCTTCTATCGGTGGCAATCCCTGCAGTTCGGGAATGTCGGTCTCCATGCCAAAAGGTTGAGAGCACTGGAGGAAGAGAACCAGAAGCTCAAGAAACTTTTGGCCGAATCCATGCTCTCGGCGGCAACACTGAGCGAGATGCTGGCGAAGACATTGAAAGGGCGACACTAAGGCGACTTCGAACAATAATAGCACGATTACGGCGGCTGGCGCAGTTTGATCGTGTAATTCCTTTGGGGTGGAAGGGGTCGCCAGCGATGTTGAGGCTCGCCATCTCGGCGTCGGGCGCGCGGATAACGCCCACACTCCAATGCGCTGGCGCCACGTGCGGTCTCGGCAGCCACGAACTCGGTCGTGCGGGCGATGATGCCGACACTGACGAAGCCCCGTTGGCGGCCACGTCGTGGACCTCCGTAGGGCGCCACCTGCCGAGGGCCTGGCCCCCAAAGTCGCGGACCTTGACGCTCGGAGGCGCCTTCCGGCGGGAGCCGGCCGAACGGCCAGGCGGCAATGGCGCCGCCCGGCCTGATCCTCTATTGGCTTGGGGCGGTCGTCGGATCGCATGACACCTTCGGATTCATGTCGGCGAAAGTACCGGTCGGGTTGCCCTTCCAGGCCCAGACATGCAGTTCGTAGAATTCACCCAGGCCGTAGCGGTTGGGCGCGCTGTTGAAATTGAACAGATGTCCGTCCAGCGCGGCCGGCCCCTTCGAGGTAATGTATTCGACCGCTACCAGCTTGAGCGTGCCGTCGGCCATCGGCTCGTACATGACGGCTTCGGGGCGAGCCAGATCGATCTTGTCGTCCTTCAAATACTGGCCATTGACATAATGAATGCCCATAGCCCCGCCGGTGATGCCGCTGGCGCAGGGGATGGGCGCATAGCCCTCCGATGTGGCAGCCTTGACGTCAAGAAAACGGCTGTTCGCAGCCCGAACCTTGTCGGCCAGCGGATTGGGACCGGTTTCAGGCGCGGCGGCCTTCTGATGCGCCTGTGCGAATGTGGCGCAGGCGGACAGCACGGCCGCGGCCATGAGAAGCCTGTTGTAAAAGTTGATTGTCATATTCATTCCATTCTTCCTGAGAAGCACAGCGGGCCGGCCGTCGAAAATATGAAGGTCCGATAGGCAAGCGCTGTGACTGTTGTTGCTTGGTGATCCCGAATTCGAGGCTACGAGTTCCGGGAAGAATCACCCCTTCGGCAGATAGGAAATCGTTCCGGCCAGATCGGTGTTGTCGATCAACTGGAAACGGCTGTCGCTGCCGCCCTGACGGGCCGACACGAAGGGAGCATAGGCGGGATCGTTGGTGAAGGCGCGCGCCGCCGCCTCCGACGGGAACTCCATCAGGGCGATCAGGGTTGTGTCGAGCGGCTTGCCTTCAAGCGTCTCCACGTTGCCGCTGCGCGACAGATATCTGCCTCCGTGCTTGTGAACGAGGTCGTGGACCGAAGCGGCGTAGGCCGGCATCCACTGTGGGTCCTTCACCTTGATGTCTGCAATGACGTAAACGGTCATGGGTTATGTCTCCTGGTTGCCGCGCACAGGCCATCCCGTGCACCGGACAAAGGGCTCGCACGGTAGGGGGCCCGCCAGCCAGTCCTCGAACTGTACTGGGCCGGTACAGTTTCTGTACTCGCCGCGCCGCGGGCGAAGGCCTATGGTTCCCGAGAGGTTGGAAGGAGAGGCTAAAATCATGACTGAGCACGGATACAAACAGTTCTGCCCGCTATCGATGGCCGCCGAGGTGCTGTGCACCCGCTGGACGATGGTACTGATGCGCGAATTGGTGGCGGGGTCGACCCGTTTCAACGATCTGCGCCGGGGCGTGCCAAAAATGTCGCCGACCCTTCTGTCGCAACGGCTCAAGGAGCTCGAGCTGGCGGGAATCGTCGTGCGCAAGGAGGTCCAGGGCGAGAAGGGAATATTCGAATATCAGCTGACGGAAGCGGGCCGTGATTTGCGCCCCGTCGTCGAAGCGATGGGCTTCTGGGGACAAAAATGGGTCGAATCCCGGCTATCTCTGAAGAATCTCGATCCGTCGCTTCTGATGTGGGACATGCGGCGCAATTTGAACCCTTCCCCGCTACCCGACTAGGGCATATACATATCTCGCAAAGCCCATCCATCGGCGACGGCTCGAAAGTATTTGAGGCCGTTGAAGAAGGTGATTGGGCCCGGCGGCTTGGCCGAGGCGTAGCCGTTCCAGCCGCCGAGCTTG